>CAVHNP010000078.1:0-10309 GCA_963637505.1 Prevotella sp. CAG:279 | reverse complement strand
GGTTAGAGGGCAATACGCAGATCTCATTCATCAGGATGAATGAGAGGCTTATAGGATAAAACGTGTTGATAGCTGATTCCAGCCATCTGTGGCTTATAAAAAGGACTGTCGCTTAATGCGACAGTCCCATGTTTGCCAATTATAAAATCCTTGGCATATTTCTCACAGATTTTCTATCATAATGCAGGGTTGATAATATTATCTTCCAAACCACTGGTTTCCGCCCGCATTCTGCTTATTCGAATCTGAATTGGAATTTGAGTTTGAATCAGAATCTGAACTGCTTGTTTTGGCGCTGTCCGGTTTCTTATCAAGCGTAACACTTAAGGTCTTTTCTGTATACTGACCATTCTCTGCTCTTTGAACCGTAACATCAACCGTTGTTCCTGCTGCATAGTACTGCATCAGTTCCTGTAATTCCGACATGGAAGAAATGGAATGTCCATCAAATTCAGTCAGAATATCTTTCTCATGAATCCCCGCTGTTTCAGCTGCCGATCCATCCAGTACCTGAGAAATATATACTCCCTCCGGCATACCATAGACCTGTGAAACAGAATCCGAAACATCGATACCGGCTATACCAAGATAAGACGCCTCATCATCTGAAACTGCCTCTCTGGAAATCAGTTCATTGATGATCGGAATTGCGGTAGAGATTGGGATTGCATAACCCATACCCTCTACTTCTGTATCCGAGAATTTTGCGGAATTGATTGCAATAACCTGACCATCTGCATTCAAAAGAGCACCGCCACTGTTTCCGGGATTGATTGCTGCATCTGTCTGAATCAGGGTATAAGTTTCATTATCAATCGTAACCTTACGATCCAGAGCACTGATTACACCGGTTGTAACAGACTGTCCATAGCCTAAAGCATTACCGATTGCAATTGCTGTCTGGCCAACCTGTACGGAATCAGAATCTCCGAGAGAAGCAACCTTCAGGTTGGAAAGGGTATCTGACGGAATATCCGAAATGTTAACACTCAATACCGCCAGATCATTACTGCTGTCTGTTCCTTTTACTTCTGCTTCTACCTCGCTGTCCTCATCCCCGTAGAAATTCACGGTAACCTTGGTTGCACCGGATACAACATGGTTATTTGTTGCGATGTACATAGTACCATCTGTCTGTGCTACAATAATTCCGGATCCTGCACCGGTGTATTCACCGCTCATGCCAAAGTAATTGCCCTCAGATTCAAAGGTGCTGTTAATGGATACAATAGAAGGCATTACAGAGGCAACGACACCAGATACATCCAAAGCAGTGGTTGAAGACACTGTTCCGGAATCTGTACTCACCTGATCATTCGTACTGTTACCGGAAGCCGTTGTAAGAAGTGCCGTCTTCTCTGATGTGTTTGCGCTGTTTGTTCCGGATTGATTGTTATTTCTGCCTGTGATGACACCGACTCCGGAAAAGGTAAGGGAAGAAACAAGGCCAAAGATCAAGCCTGCTGCCACGCACTTGCCAACAAACTTTCCGGTCTTTCCGAGTCCTTTTCTTTCTCCGGAATTTCTTTTCTGTCTCTTTCTTTCTTCCCTGCTCTGAAAACGGGAATCATAAGAATAAGAGTCGCCCTTATAATCCGAATTACTCTGATACTGAAAGCTGTTGTCCTGCCAAGCCTTGTAATTTGAATTCTGGCTTCTTTCTTCGTTTTTCTTATTCTCATCTGCGGTGTTCAGATGCTCATCCTGATGGATCTCATCTTTGCCATAACTATATAAACTTCTGTTCTCATCATTTTCTGACATAGGGAACATCTCCTTTCTTTTCGTTATAACCAATGTACAATGAAACTGTGTCCGAATTGTGTATTTTCCTATACAAATCCGTGTTTTTTGAAAAGATGTGAGATGTCCAGAATCATTCTCGTCCTTTTGGTTCATAACTTCATTCGTATAAGAAGGAACTTTCCTATACAATAAAAAAGGAGTCATCTGGCTTTCTCGTCACCAAATGACTCCATCAATGAAATTCTAAAAGTATCACTATATAACCTCCTTTACCTTATTGACCAAACTCTTTGCTTCCATCTATAAAAACTCTCGCGAGAAAGATTACTTCCGGATGCCTAACTTAAGGTCTGCTGATCAGGACTCCTCTTTCGTCTTTAAGAAGGATTTATCTTTGATCTGGTTTTATTGTAAGGTCTCTTTCCTGTTTTGTCAAGTACTTTTCTGAAACTTTTTTCTTCGCTTTCTTGTTGTCTGAATATTTAGATTTTGCGTATTAAATAATAGATTAATTAAACTAATTCCAGCATAAAAATATGGATATAGCTGAAGGCTCAATGTGGAATCAAAGGATTCTCAAGGGAAAAGAAGGAAGCTTGTTACAAATTGTTCGCTTCAGATCATTCATAACAAGCACTAAAAGCAGGACGCATTTCTTCTATCTGTCGGCGGCTCAGCCCGTAACCCAAGGCTATTTTCTCCCAATTTTCTCTTACACCTGCCAAAATCTCCTTTGCATAGCTTCTTGCATTCGTCTCGGAAATTCCGAATCGAACTGCAACTGCAATTGCAAGATCAATGCTGATACTATTATCATCTTCATCAATATTTAAGGACAGCTCATCGCCATAAGGAACCGGATTTACATCGTAAAGAGGTGAGAGTATCCATCCATTTTCTGTAAGAATAAAGGCATGATTTCGTAGATGATCATCCGTATTGCTAACAGCCATATTGAAAACAATTCTTTTCCACAGCTCAATTAAATCACGTTTCGGCTGTGCACCATAAGACTTAATGAAGGCAGCTATATCCAAATAGCTTGTTCCATCTGCAACGGATGCCCCATCCGTTTTTCCAAGCAGCGTCATGGCAGAAGCGAAATGTACGCGTTTATTCAAAATGCGATCAAAACGCTTAATCAGATAAGTACTTCCAAGATTAGAAAACTTTTCCAGCTTTGCTTCCGGAACATTTAGTCCACAGAGTCTTGCCAGATTGTGCGTCACCATCTCCCATGCCCCACTATCATTTTCATCATTCTTGGAGGGAAATTTTGCAATCCAAAGTTGCTTCTTCGTATCAACCACCGTCGCCTTTGGCCTTGCGCCACCGAGAGAAGATCCTGGTTTGATCAATTGATTCAGCCATTTTTCAGCCAAACCCGTCTCATCATTTTCAAAATTTCTAGAAGCCTCCTCTAATGTACGAAGCATTGCCCAAGGAGGAGCCGCTGTTTCTTTATCATCAGAAAGGAATTCTCCATCAGGATCGGTTTTGAATCGAATACCTCCCATTCGGGTCTCATCATATACCCCTAGCAGATAGTCGCTATCATATAACTTAGATGGCTTGCGTCCCTCCTTTTCTGCCTGGATTCTTTCTCGCTTATTCATGAGAACACGTCCCCATCGATCCGGAGACGCATCTGAAAACAGCCCAACGATATTCTTTTCGGATGGGTACTGTCTGCCTGAATATGGCATGAATTCCGGATCCAATGTGAACTTAAGTCCTGTCTTCTTTAGCCATTCCTTATCATATTCAAAAGAATAGGACTCTCCGCCTTTTATAATATTCACATACAGCATTCCCATCAAAATCGCATTCTCCGAGCTGAAATCATCATAAACGAAGATGGTTTTCTGCTTGACCGCCATTAGTTATTCCTCCTTGGTGCTCGTTTTCTTGTGATCAGATTCAAATCCTGAAGCTGTCTGCCCAGCTCATCATCCTTCGCAACAAGCAGAAGATCCTTATCAAGATTATTTAGGGCATGCAGGACCGCCGCATAGATTCCCATTGCCACAGACGGTTCCCCCTTTTCAACCTTCCATAAAGAAGCGCGACTGATTCCTGCACGCTCTGCTACCAGTTCTGCTGACAAACTGCGTCTCAGTCTTGCAAGCTTGATCTGCTCACCCATCGTCTTTAGTATTTCCTCCGTTCCCGGAAGTATATTATATGCAGCTTTCTTCATTTTATCCACCTCTCAATGTTTATTATTTTAAACATGTATTCGTTATTTGTCAATATTAGAGAACATTACCTTACCTTCTTTCTCGCATTAAAAAATAGCGGACAGCCGTTCCCCACTGGAAATCCGCTGTCCACTATATAAGGTTTATTTATTTAATTTCATTCTTTTGAGCCAGCCATCAATCGCCAGCCTATCTTACCAAATAACAGATCCATCACTTTACGTACTGGCTGATATAGTCATCAATCTTCTGCTCATATTCTTCCTGCCCTACGGAATAATTGGTCAGATATTTTCCTCCGTCGATGACAAAGCTTTCACTATTTCCAATCGCGCTCTCAAGTTCTTCCTCCATGTCCGATGTGATCACAGCATCATCACTGCCATAGACCAAAAGTACCGGAATATCATCACTTACCCTGGAAAGAACATCTACGCTGTCAATATCAAAGCTCTCTCCCTTGCTCGCTGCCAGGCGGAAAAGAGGCAAGCCGATAAAGGCCGGCACATTGATCACCTTTGAAGACATGTTCTTTACCAGAGAATCAAAATCCGGATAAGCATTTTCCGCAATGATAAATGCTACCGAATCCGGCAGATCCTGCATTGCGCAGAGTTCTGCACCGGCACCGAGCAGATTGCCGTAGAGGATAAACTGCTGTTCCCCATAAGCATCTGTTATATCATTCAGCTCACAGATCAGATCCTGGGATTCATTCAGACCCCAGCTTACCTGGTCACCGGTACTTTCCCCATGATCTCTCATATCCGGAATATAAATATTATAACCCTTTGCCCAGAAATAAGGTGCCATCAAAAGGTCGGCATCCTTGCTCTGGTCAAAGGAATGGAGCAGAACGACCGTTACGTCAGATCCCTGATCATAGTAATAAGCGGAAAGGCTGGCTCCATCCTCAGATTTTGTTGTCATCTTATATCCGAGATTCTGTTCCTTCCAATCGTCAAAATTCTCCGTCAGATCGATCATGGAATGTTTTTCCTCGTCGGTCAGCTGCAGCTGCTTAAAACTCTCCATGGCATCACTTGTACCCTCATAATGTCCGATAAACATATGGGCATAGTTGATCGGCAGTCTGTAAACCCAGACAGCAACAATGAAGACAACCGCTACGATCGAAGCAATGATGATGAACTTCCAGTCCATTTGTACTTTTTCTTTTTCCTTTGTATTGCCGGACGCAGAAAAATTCTGAGTGGAATACATGCTTTTCTTTGAATTCTTTTTGCTCATATTCCCCTCCTTATCTGGCAATTCTCATGCCGATCGTATTTTCTTTGATCGTAATATCCTGCTTCTTTTCATCCAGCCAGCTCGTATAGGCTTCCTGGATCAGTGCATTTCTGGCATCAATGATCTTCTCCTGTTCGCCCTTCTTCACATAATAGAAGATATAGGCCTTTCCGTCCTCGCTAATATCCGTAAAGGTATCTCCTTCAGAACGATCGCCTGCCAGCCAGGCATCTACGTTCTCAGAAAAATCACCGCTTCTTACACCCTGATGAAGGCCATTTGTCTCTGACTCCTCTTCCGAGAAATTATTGACTAAAACCTGGAAGACCTCCTGAGATGCGTCCGCTGAAGCAAGGTTGGCATCTCCACTGCTCTGCGCCAGAACGGAAGCATTTCCTTCTTCAAAAGCCTTTAATACATTTTCTGTACGGATCTTGAGATTATCCATCTGTCGATCCTCCAGGATCTCGCTGTAGCGATCCGGAGAAACAGACATCTGAATAACCAGAAGGTCTGCCGTATAAGCATCTCCCGTTTCGGATTGAGCCGCTCTTTCTTCAACTTCCTTCTCGCTGGGCGTAAATTCCTCATCGATCAGCTTCTGTTTATATTCCCCTGCCAAAAGGCCGCGTTCAAACTCCTTATAATAGCTCTCGACCGTGCTGCCTGGCTGATAGAGATGCTGGAGGTAATCCTTCTCCTTGGTCAGACCGGAGGCTGTAGTTGCAGCCTGCACGCCTTCGTGCTCTTCTTCCAGTTTTTCCTGACCTTCCTGACTCAGGCTGTAGCCAGCTTCCTCAGCCGCCTTACATAAAATATCCCGCTCTGTCATCTCCTCCAGGGCAGCTGATTTGAAATATTCATCCCAGGTCATTCCGTAAGGGCTCTCCTGTCTGTGCAGCCTGGAATTTGTATATAAACCCATTTCCGTCAGATCTTCATCCGCATGCTCTGACAGGAAATCATAATATTCATTGTAATAATAAAGATGATACTCCGCTACACTATACTTTGTACCATCAATCGTCACTGCAGTAATGGCTCTCTGGGGCAAACCGGATGCCATAAGGGTAAATACAAAGATCATTGTAATTACCACCGCAGCAATACTGACTCCTCTGCTTGTTTTCATATTTTACATAATCCTTTTCAATCCTGTTTGAATGCAACTTTTTGATTATAGCATACACATTAAGTAAAAGAAAATCCGGGGCACCCTCGGTACCCCGGAAAAATTACGAAGAGGTTTTTCCTTCGGTCTTTCTTTTAGTAGAAAATGATTGCCAGTACTACTGCGAGCAGTGAGAAGATAACCGGAATCATAACCGTAAGGATAAAGCTGTGGATATAAGAATCCTTGTATGTTGTCTTGAACATTGCGATACCTGTAGCAACCTGTGCGGAATGCGGCAGAGAATCAAGTGTTGTAGATGTAGAAACAAGAATTCTGTGAAGTGCGCCGTTGTTAACAGCCGGGTTTGCAGCATATGCGCTTCCGAATGTTGACAGCCAGAGGATCAGTCCTCCGATACCATCAGCACAAAGACCAGCAATCAATGCGATAGACAGCCAAGCTGAGAAGTACGGGTTAATGTTAATGTTCAGGAATGCTTCCTGCAGAGGCTGGAAGCAAGCGGAAGCCTGTGTTACAGAACCGAATCCGTATACGCATGCTGCCATTACCATGAAAGGAGCAAGATCCATCCAACCACGGGACAGGATTGTTTTTACTGTGATCTTCTTGGTTGCTTCAATGTTCAGGAGCATAACTGTTGCTGTTGTGATCCACATAGAGAAGCAAACAGAAGTCAGAGCTGCAATGCCAAGACCCATCTGGAAGATGAATGCCAGAACAAGGATCTCAACAACCGGGAAGATTGCCTTTCCGAAGCTCGGAATCGGAATCTCACCAAACTGTCCACCGGAAACATCAACTGCAACTCCCTCAGGACCGTCGCCGTTCTGTTCCTGATATCCTTCTCCGTTCTTACGAGCCTTGTTGATAATGTACTGCAGATAAATGATGCAAAGAATAATACCAACTGCAGAGCAAACCAGTGAAAGAACCGGTGCTGCGTAAAGCGTTGTTCCCAGATATGTTGTCGGCAGAACGTTCGGCATAGCTGTAACGCCCGGAAGTGAGAATGATACGATAGGCGGAGCAGCGATGCAGGCTGCATATCCGATATTGATCGGAAGATCAGAAGCCTTCATCAGTGAGAATACCATCGGTGCTACGATAAACAGATACATATTGATACCTGCCAGCTGCAGAAGAGCTGCTACTACGAAGATCGCATACGGAGCAAATTTAAGACCCATCTTTTCAACGATCTTGTTAGCCATAGCATCACCGGTTCTTGTCTCACGCATTACGAATGCGAAAACACCTGATGAAAAGAATACCATACCATTGTTAATAACAAAGGTACCTACACCTGTCGGGAATGCAGTGAAGATTGCACTCATCCAACCATCTGTTGCACCGATTGCAACAACGCAGGCACCAAGGAATGCTGCAAGTGCGGTATGAAAGCCCTTGAAGCAAAGAATGATGAATACTACCAGTCCAATAATAAGGAATGCGGCAGAAGCACCAACACTTGTGAACATACTTATTTTCCTCCCTTCGAAAACTGTAGTTCTGTTAAACTTTTCCCCATCTAATACCTTACCTCTTCAAAAAACATCGGATGGCTATCTATGATTATAGACGAATTAAATCTTTTGGAAAAACAACACTTTTCGTTTTCATTCACAACCAAATGTAGTACCGTTTCACATATTCCGTATAATTTAACTATTTTCACTTCTGTTTTTACTAATTTTCTGGCCTTTCCTTCTCCCTTTCTCTCTCATTTTTGCACATGTCTTTTTTTCCTTTGCTTTTTATTCACCACAATTTGTTGTTATCTTCTCTTCTATTCGTTCCTTTACCTTTTCTCTTCCCCTTTGTTACTATAAATATATCAATAAAGAAAGGAAAGGGATATTCTTATGGCAAAAGAACTTGTAATTTCCGGTGAATATCTCCTTGAGGAGACAGTTTCCTGCCAGAAACTGATCATCGAGGAGGATGCGGTATTAACTGCACCGGAAGGAAAATTTGTAACCTTAATTCAGGAAGGAATCGGCCGTCAGCCGCTCCCGGGCACTTATAACGGAGACATCACTCTCGCTGTTGCAGATACTTATCATATGCTGCCCCACGGACTGATGAGACCTTTTAATCATTCCGAGGATTTCCACTGTGCTCTGGTTATCGAAGACAACAAAGTCATTGAAAGCAAGGCTGTAAAAGAGCTGATCCATGACGGTACCATTACAGACACAGAGGCAAAGGATTTTACACTTCAGTCAGATGAGGACAACTTCAACGGTATCGTGATCGCAGGTGACAGCCGTTATACCATCTCCAATGCAGAGATCAACCTGGAAGGACACGGATTCAATGACTTCCTTGGTGCCGGTGCCGGCATTCAGGCAATCGACAATGCCAAAGTAGAGATCAACGATTCCAATATCACCATGGCCGGTGTCACAAGATGTGCCATCCACTGCGGCGGCGATGCTGTGATCGAGGTCAATGACTGTAATATCGTCAATCAGTCTCCGGATGATCCTGAATGGATGGGAGATTTCTCCTGGGGTATCGGTGTAACAGGTACAAACCGTCTGGTTCAGCTTGCTGATAACGGTACGGTTTATTACAACAGATGCTATCTGAAGACAAATGGCTGGGGCGTATTCTCCATCGATGGCTGTGATGACGTTGCCCGCGTTTATGTTACCGATTGTGTTGTAGACCTTTCCGGTCCTCGTGCAAACGGTTACGGAACCTTCTGCATCGGTGACAGAAATACCGTTGTCATCGACGGATCTGATTTCCATGTAAACGGCTATGCCATGATCGTTCGTGGTATGATCGACGGTGCGGCAAAGGCTCAGATCATCAACGGATCTAATATTACCGGAAACCGCTTTGGTGTCATCTGTATCGGTGACTGCTCTACTCCGGTTACTCTGGCAGATTCCAGCTTCAACACAAGAGAAGCTACCCTCGTTGTTAAGGGATCTTCTACTGATTTCGAGATCACAAACTGCGATATTAAGGCAGGCAACGGTGTGATTCTTCAGCTTCAGGATAATGATGAGTGCGGTATGGATTATGATGCATCCAAGGTTCCGGACAGAGCAGATGTATACGAAGAAGGACGTGATCTTGCAGCAATCGGCAATGATGATGTAACTCTTACTCTCATTGATAATGAGATCGAAGGAAACTTCTTCAACTCCACCACAAATCTTCACATGGAAAATGAAGGACGCAAGGGCGGCATGGGCAATCCCAAGACCTTCGGCGGCCTCTTCGCTCCTCCCGAAGGAGGCCCGAATCCTCTGGAAGCTCCTCCTGCAGGTGCTATGGAAGATCCGGATGAGCATGCTGCTCGTGATGAGATCAACTATGAGAAGAAACTTCGCGGACCGAAGAACCTTGGTATCACTCTTGTGAATACGACTCTCTCCGGACAGATCTCTTCTGCTGATGCAAAATACAGAGATGGTGTAGAATGGATCGACGAGTACAACCGTCAGGAGCTTTCCAATATTACTCAGACAGCCGCTCCTACCATCAACAACGGTGTTGTTGTTAATGTCGATACAGACTCTACCTGGTTCGTTCAGGGAACAAACTATATCACCAAGCTGATCCTTGGTGAACATGCCCTGGTTCTTGCTCCTGCCGGCAAGAAGCTGACTATGACCATTGATGGCGAGGAAGTTCGTCTTGAGCAGGGTAAGACCTATGAAGGAAAGATTGTGCTTTCTGTAGCTTAGGTTTTGGCTGATCGCTGATATAGGCATAAAAACGTTTTCTGTAACCAGAATATATGAAAACATGTTGATAAAAACCGCCTATAGACCTTTATTAATGAAGGGCTATGGGCGGCGTTATATTTGCTCCAAAATTCCAAAGAGACCTTGCCAAAAAAATGGATTCGAGTTCGTAAACAGGATCTTCTAATGACGATTCACAAGGCTCGCGTCGTGACGTAGCGGCTAGCACGAGGGCGTCGCTCCTGTTTGAGCTCACAATAGTAAGGGGCATC
>CAVHNP010000077.1:0-10351 GCA_963637505.1 Prevotella sp. CAG:279 | reverse complement strand
TCTCTTTTGTCTATAAGACAGTAACAAGCACCGCCTCTGGGTTTGACACTTCTTTGATCTTTCATGTACAATACCATCTATATGTGGCATTGATCACATAAAAGGAGAACAAGGAGATAAGAGATGAATGTTTTGAAAAATGTTGTGAAAAAGTACAACAGTATGAGTCTGATCCTCAGAATCCTCTGTGGTTTGATCATCGGTGTTGTGCTTGCGTTGATTCTGCCGGGGCTGACCTGGGTTGCGGGAATGGGCTCCCTTTTCGTAGGTGCCCTCAAGGCAATGGCACCGATCCTGGTTTTTGTTCTGGTATCAAGCTCTTTGATGCAAAGAGGAGCCAAGCTGGATAAAAAATTCGGAACGGTTATTTTCCTTTATATGCTGAGCACCTTTTTGGCAGCACTTATTGCGGTTATAGCAAGCTTCCTTTTCCCACAGACTCTGGTTTTGGATGCAGCGGCAGAAAGTGATGCCATTCCGAGCGGTATCGTGGAAGTTTTATCCAACTTGATGATGAAGCTGGTTGAGAATCCGGTAGAGGCACTTGCAGGTGCCAATTATATCGGTATCCTTTTCTGGGCCGTTCTACTTGGATTGGGCATGAAGACTCTGGCAAAGGACGAGACCATCCAGATGTTTTCCGATCTGGCGGCCGGCGTATCTCAGATTATTCGCTGGATCATTAACCTGGCTCCTTTCGGTATCTGCGGTCTGATCTACGATACGGTTTCCGATAACGGATTCGGTGTTTTTGCAAATTACGGAAAACTGCTGATCCTTCTGGTCGGCTGCATGTTCTTTGTAGCGCTTGTGGTAGATCCTTTGATCTCCTGGATTTTCTTACGAAGAAATTCCTATCCGCTGGTATTCAAATGCCTGAAGGAGAGTGGTGTGACTGCCTTCTTTACCAGAAGCTCGGCAGCAAATATTCCGATCAATATGAATCTTTGCGAGTCGGTTGGCTTGGATCGGGATTTTTATTCGGTATCCATTCCTCTGGGTGCAACGATCAATATGGACGGAGCTGCAGTTACGATTTCGGTTATGGCACTGGCAGCGGCCAATACCATGGGCATTGCGGTTGATTTCCCGACAGCCCTGATCCTTTCTGTCCTTTCCGCAATCGGTGCCTGCGGTGCATCCGGTGTTGCGGGTGGCTCTCTGATGCTGATCCCGATGGCTTGCTCCCTCTTTGGTATTTCCAATGACGTTGCCATGCAGGTTGTAGGTGTAGGCTTCATCATCGGCGTTGTACAGGATAGTTTAGAGACAGCCCTGAATTCCTCCGGAGATGCCATGTTTACGATTACGGCAGAATTTCATGAATGGATCAAGCAGGGAAAGGAACTGCCTGACTTTATGGGAGGTGAGAAAAAATGATCAAAGTCGGTATTTTTTTGGCGGATGGATTTGAAGAGATCGAGGGACTGACTCAGGTCGATGTATTGCGCAGGGCAGGATTTGAGGTAACGACGATCTCAATCATGAAAAGACTGCAGATTCAGGGTGCCCATGGGATTAAGGTAGAAGCAGATGGGCTTTTTGAAGAAGCAGGCAGCTGGGACTTTGATGCCTTGATTCTTCCGGGCGGTCAGCCGGGAACAAATAATCTGCTGGCTCATGAGGGTGTAAAAGAGAAGATCAGACAGTTTGCGGAAGAAGGAAAGCTTCTGGCGGCCATCTGCGCGGCACCGACGGTACTTGCGGCGGCAGGTCTTTTGGAAGGCAAGAGAGCAACTTGCTATCCGGGCTGCGAAGGCGCTTTTTCAGATCAGGTGATCTTCACCGGAGCAAAGGTGGAAGAGGATGGTCAGATCATCACCGCAAACGGTATGGCGGCAGCCCTTGCTTTTTCCTTTGCAATTGTAGGAAAACTGGCAGGATCTGAGGCAGTAGAGGCAGTGAAAAAGGGTGTGGCATTTTCGGATTGAATATGCTATAATACACCTTACATGTGTCTATATGAGCAGGAATAACCTATACAGAGGACATTTATTAAGAATTTGTAACCGGATTTCCGGTTCTGATAAGGAGGAAATAAAAACAAATGAGCGTACAGGTTGAAAAGTTAGAACACAACATGGCGAAGCTTACCATTGAAATCGAGGCTGAAAAGCTGGAAGCAGCAATGAAGAAGGCTTACAACAAAAACAAGAACAGCTTCAACATCCCGGGCTTCAGAAAAGGCAAGGTAAAATACGAAGTTGTTAAGAAGATGTTCGGACCGTCTGTTTTCTATAATGATGCAGCAGACTTCCTTCTGCAGGAAGAATATCCGAATGCAATCGATGAGTGTGGTGAGGATGTTGTTTCTTCTCCGACTGTTGATATCGTTCAGATTGAAGAGGGCAAGCCTTTCATCTTTACAGCAGAGGTTGCTCTGAAGCCGGCTGTTAAGCTTCCGGAATACAAGGGCATTGAGGTTACAAAGGCTGATCTTGAGGTAACAGAAGAAGACCTTGAGAAGGAGCTTGAGAAGGAACTGAAGAACAATGCCAGAACAGTTGATGTAACAGACAGAGCAGCAGCTGACGAAGATACCGTTGATATCGATTTCGACGGATACTGTGACGGAGAGCAGTTTGACGGCGGCAAGAGCGAGGGATATTCTCTTAAGCTTGGTTCACACAGCTTTATCGATACTTTCGAAGACCAGATCGTTGGACACAATATCGGCGATGAGTTCGATGTAAATGTTACTTTCCCGGAGAACTATCAGGCTGCAGAGCTTGCAGGAAAGCCGGCTGTATTTAAGGTAAAACTGAACGGCATCAAGGCGCAGGAAATCCCGGCAGCTGATGATGACTTCGCTCAGGACGTATCCGAATTCGATACACTGGAAGAATACAAGAACAGCCTGAAAGAGAAGCTTGCTCAGACAAAGGCTGAGAATGCAAAGCGTGATCAGAGAGACGAAGCAATCCAGAAGATCGCTGACGGATGCGAGATCGATATTCCGGATGCTATGATCGATACACAGACAAACTCTATGATCAATGAGATTGCTCAGAACCTTGCACAGCAGGGAATCCCGATGAGCATGTACTATCAGGTAACAAATACCACAGAAGAGTCTCTGAAGGCTCAGTACAGAGGACAGGCAGAGCAGCAGATCCGTGTTGCCCTTGCTCTGGAAGCAATTGCTGAGGCAGAGGGAATCGAAGTAAGTGATGAGGATGTCAATGCAGAGCTTGAGAAGATGGCTGAGAACTACGGCATGGATCCGAAGACTCTGCTTGAGATCGCTACAGATTCTGACAAGAACAACATCCGTCTTGACAAGAAGAACGAGAAGGCTGTTGACCGTGTAATGGAGAGCGTTGTTGAAGTTGACGCTCCGGCAGAAGAAGCTGCAGAAGAGACGACAGAGGAGTAATTTTCTGCCGGCTGAATGCAGTCCGGACAGGAGGTAAATACATATGAGCAGTATGCCTTATGTTATTGAACAGAACAGTCGTGGAGAGAGATCTTATGATATTTTCTCCAGACTTCTGAAGGAGAGAATCATTTTCCTTGGAGAGGAAGTGAATGAGACAACAGCAAGCCTTGTTGTTGCCCAGCTTCTTTATCTTGAATCCGAGGATCCGGGAAAAGACATTCATCTCTATATTAACAGCCCGGGTGGTATGGTTACCGCCGGACTGGCAATCTATGATACAATGAACTACGTTAAGTGCGATGTTTCCACAACCTGCATCGGTCTTGCAGCCAGCATGGGAGCTTTCCTCCTTTCAGCAGGTGCAAAGGGTAAGAGATATGCACTCCCGAATGCGGAGATCATGATCCATCAGCCGTCAGGCGGAGCAAAGGGTCAGGCAACCGACATCCAGATCGTGGCAGAGAATATCCTGAAAACAAAGGAACGTTTGAACCGCATTCTGGCAGAGAATACCGGACAGCCTTATGAAAAGGTATGCCAGGATACAGAGAGAGACAATTACATGGATGCGCAGGAGGCTATGGCTTATGGCCTGATCGACAGCGTAGTAACGAAACGATAAGAGACAAGATGATCAATGGGGACAGAAGTGCAGGGCACGGCTGTCCCTTATGTTGATTTACGCGCAAGGACGCATAGACATTTGACGTCAAAATAAGGATAAGTGAGACCGAAAAGGAATGTTTCACTTTTTGGAGAAAGGAAAATCATGGCAGGAAAAACAGGAGATGAGAAGTACGAGGTTCGCTGCTCCTTCTGCGGCAAACCGGAGAGTCAGGTTCGCAGAATGATCGCAGGACCAAACGGTGCTTATATCTGTGATGAGTGTATTGACATCTGCGCAGAGATCGTAGATGAAGAATTTCAGAAGGAATATAATAAAAAATCAGAAGACTTTCAGATCAACCTGATGAAACCGATGGAAATCAAGGAATTTCTGGATGAATATGTGATCGGTCAGGAAGAGGCAAAGAAAGTACTTTCTGTAGCGGTTTATAACCATTACAAGAGAATTCTGGCAGACAAGGAACTAGATGTTGAGCTGCAGAAGAGTAATATTCTCATGCTTGGACCGACCGGATCCGGCAAAACACTGCTGGCACAGACCCTGGCAAGGATGTTGAATGTGCCCTTTGCCATTGCCGA
The DNA here is from genome assembly GCA_963637505.1 of Prevotella sp. CAG:279. Lineage (GTDB taxonomy): Bacteria > Bacillota > Clostridia > Lachnospirales > Lachnospiraceae > RUG14243. The sequence goes on along the minus strand of CAVHNP010000077.1, from coordinate 5,766 downwards.
TGCAACAACCCTGACAGAGGCAGGTTATGTCGGAGAGGATGTAGAGAACATTCTTCTTAAGATCATCCAGGCGGCAGATTATGATATTGAACGTGCAGAGCACGGTATTATTTATATCGATGAGATCGATAAGATCACCAAGAAATCCGAGAATGTTTCTATCACAAGAGACGTTTCCGGAGAAGGCGTTCAGCAGGCCCTTCTGAAGATTCTGGAGGGAACCATTGCTTCCGTTCCGCCTCAGGGTGGCAGAAAGCATCCCCATCAGGAACTGATTCAGATCGATACCAGCAATATTCTCTTTATCTGCGGCGGTGCCTTTGAGGGCCTGGATAAGATCATCGAATCCAGAATGGATCGTTCTTCCATCGGTTTCCATTCCGAACTGAATGAGAAGGTGGAGGATAAGAATGTCGGAAAGCTTCTGAAGAAGGCTTTGCCGGAAGACTTTATCAAATATGGTCTGATTCCGGAGTTTATCGGTCGTGTGCCGATCAATGTCTCCCTTGACGAGCTGGATAAGGAAGCTCTGATCAGAATTCTGCAGGAACCGAAGAATTCTCTCGTGAAGCAGTATAAAAAGCTCTTCGAGATGGACGATGTAAAGCTGATCTTCAAAAAGGATGCGATCGAGGAGATTGCCCAGAAGGCTCTGGAACGTAAAACCGGTGCCAGAGGACTTCGTTCCATCATGGAAAGCGTGATGATGGATCTGATGTATACCGTTCCGTCAGATGACAGCATTAAGGAGTGTGTGATCACGAAAAAGGTGGTTGATCAGAATACGGCTGTCGAAGATAAAAAGACGGAACTGAAAAAAAGCGAGACCAAATCAGCCTGATCGGGTCTGAAGAAAACGGAAGATAATATAGCCTATGAACAATGATATTATTAAAGTCCCTGCGATCATTCTGAAAGGGATCTGCGTTCTTCCCGGAGCGACAGTACAGCTGGAGCTGAAGGAGGAAAGATTCATTCGTGCAGCGGAATATGCCCAGAAAATGGGGATTTCCATCTGTCTGATCGCTCAGAAGAATTCTGACGGGGAAGAGCAGAGAACGAAGACGGGAGAGCTCTACAGAACGGGCATCTTAGGAACGGTTGTACAGCTGGTAAAGTCAAGAAGAAATCTGGCCAGGGTTTTTGTAGGGGCAGATTGCAGAGCCAAAAGAGTCTTTTTGGATCAGCAGGATGATTTTGACTTTATTTCCGTTCGTCCCTGCGAGATTGACGAAGAGGAAATGGATGAGGAGCGGAAGGAAGCGATTCAGGATAGCCTGGAGGAGTACTATGTCGAATACATGGACCTGATCGGCAAGTCCAAGGACAGCTTGAAAGTACAGCTCCCCAATTTTAATGAGCTGCAGAAGATCTGTTATTATCTGATCTCAGAGATTCCTCTTCAATACACTAAAAAGCAGGAAGCCTTAGAGGCGGACAGCCTGGAAATGCTCTATGAGAAAACCGCAGAGATCCTAACGACTGCAATGGGAATCGTAGAGATCAAGCAGGAGCTGGAAAAGAAAGTTAAGGAGCGTCTCGATAAGAATCAGAGAGACTTCGTTCTTCGGGAAGAGCTGAAGGTGATCCGTGAGCAGCTTGGAGAGAAGGACACTCAGGCTGAGGCAGATCAGTTTCTGGAAGAAGCAGAGAAGCTTGAAGCCTCCGATGAAATCAAGGAGAAGATCAAAAAAGAAATTCTCCATTTTAAGAGTCTGGGAGCAAATTCGTCAGACAGCTATGTCAGTAGGAGTTATATTGAGACCCTCCTGGAGATGCCCTGGGATAAGGTTAGCCGGGACAATATGGATCTGAAGAATGCCAAGAAGATCCTGGATCGGGATCACTACGGATTGGAGAAGGTCAAGGAAAGCATTCTGGACTATCTGGCAGTTCGATCCCTGACGAAAAAAGGAGATGCACCTATTCTTTGCCTTGTCGGTCCTCCCGGAACAGGAAAAACTTCTATTGCCCGTTCCGTTGCCCGAGCCTTGGAGAAAGAATATATCCGCATCTCTCTCGGAGGTGTCACGGATGAGGCGGAGATCAGAGGTCACAGAAGGACCTATGTCGGTGCCCTTCCCGGCAGAATTGCCATGGGACTGCAGGAAGCCGGAGTGAAGAACCCTCTCATGCTTCTGGATGAGATTGATAAGGCCAGTGATAATTATAAGGGAGACACCTTTTCCGCTCTCCTTGAAGTCCTGGACCCGGATCAGAACTCCAGATTCTCAGATCATTATATTGAACTGCCGATCGATCTTTCGGAGGTGCTTTTTATCGCAACAGCCAATACGGTACAGACCATACCGGCTCCCCTTCTGGATCGAATGGAAGTCATCGAGATCTCAAGTTATACGGATAATGAAAAGCTCCATATTGCGGCGGAGCATTTGCTGGACAAACAGATTGAGAAGAACGGCTTAAGCAAGGATCAGCTGAAGATTCCCAAGAAAATGCTGGAAAGAATCATTCGGGATTATACCAGAGAAGCCGGAGTCCGAAATCTGGAACGCCGGATCAGAGAGATCTGTGTGAAGGCAGCAAGAGAGATCGTAGAGGGAGAAAGGGAGCAGGTCAAAATTTCTGCTTCGAATCTCGAGCATTATCTTGGTAAGCCCAAATACAGTATCAAAAAGGCAAATACAAGAGATGAAGTCGGTATTGTCAGAGGTCTGGCCTGGACCAGCGTCGGCGGTGTAACTCTTCAGGTAGAAGTAAATGTTATGCCCGGTAAGGGCGCTTTCCAGCTCACCGGTAAGCTGGGTGATGTGATGAAGGAATCAGCCCAGGCGGGCATCAGCTATATCCGCTCTGTTAGTGAGAAATATCATATTAATAAAGAGTTTTATCAGAACCATGATATCCATATCCATATTCCGGAGGGAGCAACCCCGAAGGACGGACCCAGTGCAGGTATCACCATGGCAACAGCAATGCTGTCAGCAATCACGGGAATTCCGGTAAGGGCAGATGTAGCCATGACGGGTGAGATCACCCTGCGTGGCCGTGTTCTGGCGATCGGAGGCCTGAAAGAAAAGCTTCTGGCTGCAAAGACGGCCGGAATCAAGACAGTTCTGGTGCCGAAGGAAAACAAGGCGGATGTAGAGGAACTCTCTGAAGAGATCACAGGCGGACTTCGTATTGTATTCGTAGAGCGGATGGAAGAGGTACTTGCAGAAGCTCTGGCAGAAAAGGAAGAAAAAGAATGATTATCAGATCAGCACAGCTGGATACGGTTTGCGGTTATACCAGCAAATTGCCGAATACGGCATTTCCGGAGATCGCTTTTGCGGGAAGAAGTAATGTTGGAAAATCTTCTTTGATCAATGCGATCCTGAATCGAAAAGCTCTGGCCAGAACCTCTTCCCAGCCGGGAAAGACTCAGACCATTAATTATTATAAGATCAATGACGTTTTTTATCTGGTGGACCTCCCGGGCTATGGGTATGCCAAGGTCAGTGAAGCAGAAAAGGTAAAATGGGGTCAGTTGATCGAACGCTATCTGCATCAGTCGAAAATGCTGGCAGCGGTATTTCTTTTAATTGATATCCGCCATGATCCGACAGCAGATGACAGGATGATGTATGACTGGATCAAAGCCCAGGGCTACAGTCCGATCATTATAGCAACAAAGCTGGATAAGATAAAACGCAGCCAGCTGCAGAAGCAGACAGCTGCGATCCGAAGAGTTTTGGGAATGGAAAAGGAGGAGCTTCTGATCCCCTTTTCCGCACAGAGCAGACAGGGAGTGGAAGAGATTCATGACCTGATAGAGAGGATCACAGAAGAGGCGGAAGCAGCGCTGTGATCAGAAAATGATCTTTGAAAGTGAGAGGAGGAAACAGTATGGATTCGAAACATGCAGACAACTTTTTAATGATGTCCCTCAGCAATGAGCTGGATGATCAGCTTGATAAGCTGGTTACCTTTTGTAAAAAATCATCCGTGATCGACAAGAAGCTTTATTACGAATATGACGTAAAAAGAGGACTTCGTGATGCAAACGGTAAGGGTGTTCTGACAGGCCTGACAGAGATCTCAGACGTCGTTTCCTATAAGATTGACCGCGGGGTACAGGTACCGGCAGACGGTCAGCTTTATTACTGGGGTTATAATGTTGTCGACCTTTTAAAGGGAAGAAAGGGAAAACGCTATAAATTCGAAGAGGCAACCTATCTGCTTCTTTTCGGTGAGCTTCCTACGGAAAGCCAGCTTTCCTCCTTTATTGACATTATTACGGATCTGCAGGAGCTGTCCGGTAACTTTGTAAGAGACGTCGTTCTGAAGGCGCCTTCCTCCAATCTCATGAATAACCTGCAGAAGAGTATCATTACCCTTTATTCCTATGATACAAATCCGGAGGATACCTCTGTAAAGAATGTTCTTCGTCAGAGCCTTCAGCTGATCGCAAAGATTCCCCTGATGGCAGTATATGCTTACTATGCATACCATCATTTTATCGAAGAAGGAGCTCTTCTGATCAGAAATCCGAAAAAGGAGTATTCGACAGCAGAAAACATTCTCTATATGCTCCGTCCGGATGGAAAATTCACAGATCTGGAGGCAGAAGCCTTAGATACAGCCCTTGTTCTTCATGCAGAACACGGTGGTGGTAATAACTCCACCTTTACAACCCATGTTGTCACTTCTTCCGGAACAGATACCTATTCTGCGATTGCGGCAGCAGTTTCCTCCCTGAAGGGACCAAAGCATGGCGGTGCCAATCTGAAGGTTCTGCAGATGTTTAAGGACATCAAGGAAAATATCAAGAACTGGGATGATGAGGACGAGATCAGAAACTATCTGCAGGATATTCTGGATAAGAAGACCTTTGACAGAGCCGGTTTGATCTATGGTATGGGACATGCGGTTTACACCCTGTCTGATCCGAGAGAGATTCAGCTGAAGGAATATACCAGACAGATGGCAGAAGAAAATGACAGAGCGGATGAATTCAAGCTTTATGAGAATGTAGAGCGGATCTCCTCCGGCATGCTGATGGATAACCGCCATCTCTTCAAACCGATCTGTGCCAATGTCGATTTTTACAGTGGTTTCTTATATTCCATGCTGGGTATTCCGGAAGAGCTTTTCACACCGATCTTTGCCATTGCCAGAATTTCCGGATGGAGTGCACATAGACTGGAAGAAATCGTCAATGCAGGCAAGATCATCCGTCCTGCTTACAAATATGTCGGACAGCATAAGCCTTACGTGGATATCAATGACCGTAAACCGGTTGTTTATCCGGTATCAGAGCAGGAATAATCGAGGTAGGAAATGTTTCGGGCAAGAAGCTGCACTGATGCAGCAGAAAATACCCGGCCAGATCAGGAGGGGATAAGATGAAAAAGGAAAGATCTGTCAGCTTTACCTATAAGCTGTCGGTGATCGCGTTTATTGCGACGGTTGTGAATCTTGTGATCACCGTCATAAGGGGGACAACCCAGCCGGTGGATATCGTCTTGATCATTGCAGGTATTTTTACTTTTGCGATGATGAAAACACTCTGGGAAAAAGAAAAGAAAAACAAGATGATCAAGTAGTCGAACAAGTTGACATAATGACAAGAGAAGAGCTGCTGCATTAACGAGAGTTAATGCAGCAGCTCTTCTATAAGTTGAATACTAGTCACAAAGGCCGAGAATGATCTTGGGCAGAACATTTCGGCTTTTATGGCCGGGCTTCATAATGCCGTACTGCAAAGGGTGATGATATGCACGCAAAAGACGGTAGCGAGGCTTCCGTAGGGAGCTGCAGGCT
>CAVHNP010000076.1:0-10547 GCA_963637505.1 Prevotella sp. CAG:279 | reverse complement strand
TCCTCCACCGACATGCAAGCATGTCGTGGACTCAGACTTTTGACACTGTAAGCAAATTTCCTAAAATCAGAAATTATCTGCGGAGTTGTCCCACATTTGTCCCATATGGCATGTTATAATAAAGCCAGAAAAGAAAATATGTCATACGGGAGGGAATGCTTATGCCGCGCAAAGAGTCAGACAAAAACATAGTACAGAGTTTTAATGAGGATCTTCTTCACTTAAACAGGTTTCTCGAACCATGTCTTCGCAGTGGATCCGGTAAAGCTACACCCCAGCAGATGGAAACCACTGTCGATCTGCTGCAGTCATTGAAAAAACATTATGACAGCGGGAAGCTTGACGAGAAATCTGAGAAGAGCTATGAAAAACTGCTGGATACTTTGAAGGCACCAAAAGAGGAAACGGAGCTTCATAAGGCCATCAAAAAGAGAGCTCTTGATTCTCTTGCAAAATGTGCCGGTAATATGACAGAGGAGGCTATCTCAGATGCCTTGTTCTACAATGAACTGTATGAGGATGTCTCAAATAGTAAGAGAATCGATGCAGAACGTGAAAAGAATAAGAAAAAATACCATATAGAAAGAGAAACTGCAGTCTGCCTGCAATTTGCCCTCAAAGATCATGATCAGAGGGAACTGCAAGATCAAATGATAAGGAGAGATAGGGATGGCTTAACCGCAGAAAGAAATCAACTCATAAACGAGAACTTCGAACAGGGAAAACTGTTTCAGTCCTGCAGCACTGCGTTGCAGTCTCTGAGCGAATATAGTCAAAAAGAAGCAAGAAAAGAAGCAAAAACTCTTGAAGATGTGGTCATGCACAATCATACCAAAGATCTGAGGCACGCTTTTTTATTCGCCCCCTACATGGACGTTGTGAAGGTCATGACAGAGGTCAAAGATAGAAACATCTATTCGAAGGAAAAGCTGCAGACTGCCCTGGAACAGTTCGGTGAAGAAAAGGATACAAAGAATATTGCCGATTTTGAAGAGTGCATTGAGGAACATAACAATCGGATCATGCAAAAATTTGAGGAGTACGATGCACTGCAGGAGCGGATCTATGAACTGAATAAAGGAAAAAAGTCCAAAACCTTTGATAATATGCTTGATCAGATGGAGATATTTGGTCGAAATAAATGGAACAATGGACAGTATAAAGAAAACTGTCTGTATGGTGCGTGGATGGATCAATACAACGGACAGCTCGAGCAAATGCTGGGAAAGGTGGACGCATATATCCGGCGCAAGGAAAGTCAGTTTTTTCCGGGAAAAATCGGAAGACAGCGGCTGGAGGCGGCTAGAGACATGCATAGGGTGCTGACCGCAATGCGGGAACAAATGAAGGAATTCCGGAAATATGCTTCTGCAGAGAGACAACAGGAAGTACAGTATAAGAGAATGATGCGGAAACAAAAAGCTCAGGAACAAAAAGTCCAGGAGCAGAAGGTTCAGGAACAAAAGGTTCAGGATCAAAAGGTTCAGGATCAAAACGCTCCTGAGAAAAAAGCCCAGGATCCAGCAGCCTTTTCCCTTAGAAGAAGCAACAGCTTCTCGGAAAGACCGTTAAGCGCGAAGCGTGATAAAAACGCCGGAAGAGCCAGACGCAACAGTGTATCACGTAAAAGCCCTGCCATTCAGAACGCAGTGGTTAAGAAGTCCGCTAAGAAGCCGGTTAAAAAGTTGGCTAAGAAGCTGGCTGAGAAGTCGGCAAACAAGACGGCAGCGGTAAAAAAGGCGAAGGGAAACAATGCGGAAAGAAAGCTGCAGACTGTTCGAAAACCGTCAGGGAAAACCGGCACTGTGAAAAAAACAGCAGCCAAAAAAACAGCAGCCCAAAAAACAACAGCAAAAAAAACAACAGAGAACAAAACAACAGTCAAAGCGGCAGTTGCCGGGAAGACCTCCGGCCAGAAGGCAAGAGAGCAGGTGTCTATTGCACAGCTCCGCCAGGAATTGGCCGGAACAGATGTGAAGAGGCGTTTCAAGGAACTGGAAGAAGGAAGATCAACACTGAAGCGTCCGAGAATGGAGAAGCTGGAGAAGATGGATATCAGAGCACTTGCCAGGAATATGAAGGAGACAAAAGAAACGGCTGATAAGCGGTATCGACCAAAGGAGGCCGAGGACCATCAGATGAATAGAAAGCTGAGACTGGACCCTCCAACCATGAAACGCTAATCCGGTCACTGTACAGGAACAGGCATTTCCTTAACTGAAAATGCTGTATGCTGCAGCAGTGGCCGGGAATGAACCGTCAGGTGAAAGGATGGAAAATTATGGGAAAGAGACTGGAACGCCTGAAAAAGCAGTTTCTGGAACGTCTGCGAAAAAAATCTGATGAAACAAACAAGGACGATCTGAAAAAGAATCAAGCAGAGAAGCCGGAGAATGCAGCAGAGGAAAAGGCTGAAAAGACGGAAGATACAGAGAAAAACGGAGCAAAGAACACGGCTGATCAGAAGCAGGAAGCGAAAAACAAAGAAAAACAGGAAGACGGGAAGAACGCGGAAGCAGACGAGAAGGATGCCGGACAGGCCGAAAAGGAAGCGGACGAGAAGAAAACTGAAAAGGCCGAAAAGGAAGCGACCGAGAAGGAAGCGGACGAGAAGGAAGCCGAAGAGGCCGAAAAGGAAGCGGACGAGAAGGAAGCCGAAGAGGCCGAAAAGGAAGCGACCGAAAAGGAAAACGAAGAGGCCGAAAAGGAAGCGGACGAGAAGGAAGCCAAAGAGGCCGAAAGGGAAGCGGCCGAGAAGGAAGCCGAAGAGGCTGAAAAGGAAGCCGATGAGAAGACTTCCGAAAAAGCCGGAAAGACTGCCGGGCGGAAGTCTGCGGGTAAGGAAGAAAAGAAGACGGATGAGAAAACGGCTGCGCTGGAAGCAGAGCGGGAGCTGGCCGGAGATATGCTGAAGCATATGCTGGAATACGAGCAGACCAATGAAAAACCGGAGAACCGGGTGCTCCATGAGCTTGTCAGCTCAGGAAATACAGATGATCTGGAAAAAATCCTTTCTGCCGATGATAAATTCCGGGCAGAGCATAAGAAAACAGATCTGTCAGACAACGGGAAGAACTCCAAGCCGGTGAATACGGAAGCCGGGGAAACCGGCATTTCTCAGGTGTCCCAGACGATGGCAGATGCTCTGGAGCTGGCTCGGGAGAATGAAAAAGAGACAAGGCTCCTGGAGGAAAAGCGGGAAAAGCTGGGATACCGGGAACTGCTTGCCATGGAAGGATCCGTCCATGGAAGCAAGGCAGCGGCGAAACGGGTGATACGCAGACCGGTAAAGGAGCTGAAGCTGCAGACGGAAGCAGCGGAGAATAAGCCTATGGAGCCGCCGCCCATGGGACCGAAGCTGCCATCACGGCGGAAAAGAACGGATCAGGATGACCGATCCGGTCAGTAAACCGGTTCAGGATTTCGACCGATCTTGATCCGATTACATTTAGAAGGAGGAAGCTATAATGCCAAAGGAAGTAACAGAGACAGTAAACGGAACAAAAGCAGAAAAGGAACAAGAGGGAACGATTTACGAAAGGCATGAACTTCCCGTGACGGACGAGGCGCTGAATGCCATGCTCGAGGAGCTGGGTCAGCGTATGCAAAAATTAGAAGAGAGTGGAAAACTGCAGGCCGGAAGATCCGCTTACAGGTTACGGCAGGTGGAAAGACTGGTAAAGAAAAATCGTGAGGTAAGGGGACTCGATCAGGAGGCCTGGTGGAAGCAAAAGCTAAGCTGTTTTTATACGGTCATAGATTTTTTTAAACCATTTGGTGTTGATATGACCGGAGATACGAGGGTAACCCAGGCGGGCTTCCGGAATCTGAGCCGGGAAGGATTAAGCTTCCTGTACGCCGTGGTAGAAGAGGCGGAAAACGGAAGAGATCTTTCCACTGCGAAAAATGTAAGTGATTTTTACGAGAATGAATTTCAGCCGAATTACCGGCCGAATATTGAGATCAAAAAGCAGAATGAGGAACTGCAGCGGGAATTCGATCAATTCCTCCAGGACAGGAAGAAACAGGAGGAACAACTCAAAAAGGCACGCGAGGAATCCAATAAATTCTATGCCAGAGTAGAGACCATCAGTAAAACAGAGCGGGAAAGCCTGCAGTCTCAGACAGCAAATCTGAAGGAGTATCAGACTCTGCACAGGGACGTTAACATGCTTTCAGGATTTGATACGGATACGGGCTATCTGAAAACGCTCGAGGATGCCAGAAAAAAATTTCATGTAATTCTGGAACAGTTCGATCAGGAGGCTGATGTCGAACAGACGGAGGAGCGAAAGGCTGCAGGAGTCTTTCTGGATGTCTATGCAAAGGAACGTGATAAAGAAGCCAGAGCGCTTTTACAAAGAATGCAGGAGAATCAGAAAGAACTGATGGAGCAGCTTACTGCGGAACGAAAAAGCCAGGAGGCAGTGTTTAAAGAATATCGTACCGCATTTGAAGCTGCGGATGTAACAGACCTGTCTGTTGAGAACATGAAACGTCTGAAGACACTTCATGATGATTTTGCAAGGTATCAGAAAAAAGCTCTGGACAGCTATAAAAAGAAAGAATACAAGACCCTTGATTTTTTACAGGAAACAGCAGGACAGATTGCAGCTCTGGAACAGCGTATGGGGGCAGTGAACAGTACGGAGAAGGGGTCTGAAAAGACCGGAGCTGAGGTGAAGGCCAATTACACTGCCTTTGCTTTTATTGAAGAACAGAAGGAGTGGGATCGTGCCTATGAGGCACGACTGAACAACCATGAAAAACTGTTAAGCGACAGCATGGGAAAACGCCAGAAGCTGCTGGATGAGTTCGATAAGAAATGGAATCAGACGGTGAATGGACTGCATGATTTTGTGGATGGATCCTATGACCTTTCAAAGCGTACGCATCAGTTGCTGCTTGATGAATGCGCAAAACGGTTCAATGAGAAGGGCGATGAGTATTTGCTCTACGATTCCAGGGACCGCATTGTTTTAATGGATATTGTAAATAATGAAAACCTGAAGGAAATACTGGGCACGCATGAGAGCTACAAGAAAACCCTTCAGGCGCGGAGAGATGATATTGCCGGACAACAGGACCAGATCAGACGGATCACAGAGGAACGCGATGCATTGATGAAACGGCTGGACGAACCGTCCCTGGTCGAAAAATATGACATGAATCAGGTCAAGTATGCCAGATCAAGTGTTTTTGTAGATAAGATGACGGATGCCCTGAACAGGGTAGATAGAAACCTTGAACAAGAGATGGCGGATGTTGATGAATATTCCAATGATGCCAGGATATCTGCGGAATACTATGCCGAGGGCAAGATCGCAGAGAAAAGCTACGAAGCATGGAAGGAAAGAGAAAGGGTAAGACAGCATCAGGAGGCTGAGCTTGAAAGAAAACGAGAGGAACGTGTGCTGCAGGAGCTTGAAGATGAATGCAACCGTCTGGATGAAGAGCTGGAGAGGGAACGGGCTCTGGGACACACCGGATACAGCCGGGAAGACCAGGCTCAGTACCTGAAGCATCTGATCGAGGGTCTGGATCGTGAGCAGCAGACCGATATGCTGGCCGCCTTTGGTCTTAACCAGGAGGAACGTGAGAAATTCCTGAAGGGGGATACCGATTTTCTGAAGCTTATCGATCAGGCAGATCCGGAAAAACTGCGGAACGCTGCGGCTCCGGTCAGAAAGGAAGCACAGCCTGATGCTGCAAAGCCGGTTCAGAATATAAATAAGGATCTGAGTGTGGCTCTGACAGCCAGACAGATGTACTTAAATGAGGTGAACAGTCATGACCAAGAGGCCTACAGCCGTTTGCTGGAGCAATACAATTCCGTCAGAACCGGCTCTGCCTCCGAGAAAGAGAAAAATAAGCTTTATCAGGAACTGGAACAGGAAGTGGAGAAAGCAAAGCTTTCAAACAGCATAACCCGCGGAAAACTCAATATGTCTGACCGGGTATGCAATCTCCTGGCCGTAGGTCAGAAGGTGACGCTGCCGCGCCTGGTAAAGGATAACCTTACGGTACTGCAGGAAGCGATCAAAGGAAGAACGCCCGTTGCAGAAGCGGAGGCGCTGGCTGCAGAAGAGGATGCACAGATAAAAAGAGAGCAGGAGCGCTTTGAGAAAGAGGTAAAAGAGACCAGTGCAGCCATGGAACAGCTTCTTAGCGATGCCGGAGAGATCGATCAGGACATCGCGGATTTATCTAAGGACTATGAGGGTCTGCATGAGAATAAGCTGAAAACCGGCAATATCAGAGAGTTCCAGGCTGCTTATAGTGAGAATAAGGATGATCTGAAGGAACAGCAGGATTATCTGCGCAGTCAACAGGACAGACAGCGGGAAAATTTTGAGAAGCTGGATGTGCTGGCAGAGAAGCTTAGAAAGCTTGCCGGTCAGACCTCTGACCAGAAGGTTAAGGATCAACTGAACAGTCTGATCAACCGGCAGAATGAATTAAAGGATCGGATCAATCAGACAAAGCGTGAGACTGCGGACAGTCAGCAGAAGACCTTTGCGAATGACCTTGAGAAGCTCGAGATAAAAAGACGGGAAGTGAAAACGCAGGATTACATAAGTAAAACGAAAAAATTTTCCGAGTTTACGGAGAAATGGCTCAAGGATTACAAAGCGGTGTTTAAGGAGGAAGATTATCGAAAGCAGGTTGAGGCATTAAACAAACTGAAAGCTTCCTTCGAAGAAAAACAGAAGCTTATACCGTCGGATAAAGCGTTTGCTGCTACCGTGAAAAACTATCAGGCGCTGATCAGGGAGCAGAGATATAACAAGAAAGCCTACGATGACCTCACCAGGCAGTATGACAAGCTGCAGGAGGATTATTCCTATGCATGTGAGAATCGGGAACGGCTGAAAAAGGTGGTCGATGGATTGGATGACCTCGTTGGAAATATCGGATACAAGGCTGTCATGGACGATATCAGAAAGGGATTAAACAGCGACCTTAAGTCTCTGAAGGCTCTGGCAGACCCGAATGCAGAGAATGAGTCCACCATGCAGATGCACAGCTCCATGGAGCAGTACCTGAAAATGGCACTGGATACGACAAACAAAGGAAATTATGAGTACGGAGAGATACGCCAGCTTCAGGCAGACTGTCTGAATAAGTCAAAGGCTTATCTGTCGCATCTGAACAGGCAGTTGGAGGGAACCGATGCCAGAGAAGTATTAAGGGCATATCAGGAAAAAGGGATTGTTCTTGATATGTTCCGGAAGATGAACAGTTTACCGGAATTTGTGTATACAGGTCTTGAGGAAATTCTGGAAACAGAAAACGGAAAGGATCGGACTGCGGCAGACAGAGAAAAGACGGAGGCTGCGATCAAGGTCCTGCAAGAACAGAATAAGAGCAAAGAAGAGGAGCTGAACAAGAAGCTTGCTGATTTCGGTCAGGATGTGCAGAGCAAAAAAACAGCGATAGAACAAGCCTTTACAGTCATTGAGGCTCCGGCAGGAAAAGCCGAGGATATCGAAAATGCGAAAAAGAACCTGGAAACAGCCGAGCAAGCCGTCAGCATTGTGCTGGCAAAACATTTGGAAACTCAGAAACACCTGAAGGATTCCATAGCGGTGATCGACAGTGCACTTGGAGGCAGGAATGAGGTTTCCAAAGCATTAAAACAGGAAAACTCCGCCATGAATGCCGACCTGTCAGCGGACTACAACAAAAAGATCAATCATATAAATGATCTGCAAATCACGCGGCCCAATTATCAGAAGTTTCTGAACCAAAAATATGGCTATCTGAAATCTGCAAAAAAGAATATTCAGGAATTTCTTGATTTATTCAAAAAAGCAGTGAACGACGTTGAAACGAAGTTGAACGACAGTCAGAAGGCTATGGATGAAAATGTCAGGAATGCCGGAAAAGCCGGCAGCCAGGATGCCCTGCAGGGACTGACGGAAGCCATCAGAACCTTTGACAATCAGAAAAGCTTTGAAAAGGATCTTGAAAATTCAAAGAACAAGATGGATGAAACGTATCAGCATTACTTAGGCATTGCGCAGAATCGAAGACAAAATGATGAAAAAGACCGCGATGACATTATTAAAAAAAGTGATGAATTCAAAAAGAGCCTTGAGGAGGAACATGCAATTCAAAAGGAGATCCTGGCAAAATATGAGGCAGTCGGCCTGAAGGAAAATGAACTTCAGGAACGGACCGATCAGCTCAACCGGGAAGCGAAAACCAGAAAGGAGATCATGGATGCATTTCACGCAATCCAGGATTCCAGGGATAGGGGCATTGGATCCCATGCAAAATTCCGGGAATTCAAGGCGGCCATGAGCGATTACGAGGGAACGATTTCCGGCGGTTATCTGAAAGCGGGTATCAGCGCAGAAGATACAAAACGGATCCAGGACAAGGCATATGATGCCTGTCTTGCATACCTGAAACGTCATCTTGATGACAGCAATGGCCGGCAGAGCCTCAAGAATCAGGGCTCCACTGAGGGTGCGCTCCGTAAGCAGGGGGTTGTGCGTATTCTGGAGCTGATGAAGGAGCTTTCGGAATTCCGGACGAAGGACGAGTTCGCAAAAGAGAATGCCCCGGCAGAGGCAGCAAAACCGGCAGAGGATGGGAAAGCCCCGAAGAAGGCCGATGATCAGAATGAAAAGAGAGTCCGGCTGAATTTTGAACAGTTAAAGGAATCCCTCGGCAAGAATACAAAGGTCGTAAAGAATAAGAAGGCCGAGGATGCAAAAAAGAACGCATACGCCGATCTGAATGCCGAGATCAGTAAGGGAAACAACAAAGAAAATAATAAAGGAAATAATAAAGGAAATCTGTAATGCACAGATAAATTTCTACAAAAAACTATAGACTATTTGTCGCTTTTGTGAGAAAATATGATCAAGTATGGTGTGATGTTTTTGACGATCTTCCGTTTGCCGGGTTCAGGGCACGGAAGATCTCAGAAATATCCGGCAGCACATACTTTTCAGGACATTACATAGTTGAAAGGAGTTTTAACATGATTTATTCACATGAAGTAGAAGAGATGTGCACAGTTGCACAGGGCGTTCATCATGGCGCTGCTCCGATTCCGGAAGAAGCAAAATGGGTACAGTCCAAACAGGTTTCCGACATTTCCGGTTTGACCCATGGTGTGGGCTGGTGCGCTCCGCAGCAGGGTGCCTGCAAGCTGACCCTGAATGTAAAAGAGGGTATCATCCAGGAGGCTCTGGTTGAGACCATCGGCTGCTCCGGCATGACTCACTCCGCAGCAATGGCAGCAGAGATCCTTCCTGGCTTAACCGTTCTGGAGGCTCTGAATACCGACCTGGTATGTGACGCGATCAACACCGCAATGAGAGAACTGTTCTTACAGATCGCATACGGCAGAACCCAGAGTGCATTCTCTGAGGATGGACTGCCGATCGGCGCCGGCCTGGAGGATCTTGGTAAAGGTCTTCGTTCCCAGGTTGGTACCATGTACGGAACCTTAAAGAAGGGTCCTCGTTACCTGGAGATGGCTGAGGGCTATGTAACCGGTATCGCTCTGGATGCAGACGATCAGATCATTGGTTACCAGTTCGTAAGCCTTGGCAAGATGACTGACTTCATCAAGAAGGGTGACGATCCGAACACCGCTTGGGAGAAGGCAAAAGGCCAGTATGGCCGTGTTGCTGATGCAGTTAAGATCATCGACCCGAGACAGGCGTAAAGAAGGAGGACTATCATCATGGCATTATTTGAATCATATGAGAGACGTATCAAACAGATCAATGAAGCATTAAACAGCTATGGCATTGCTTCCATTGAAGAGGCAGAAAAGATCACCAAGGACGCAGGCCTTGACGTATACAAAATGGTAGAAGGCATTCAGCCGATCTGCTTCGAGAATGCAAAATGGGCTTACACCGTAGGTGCTGCAATCGCAATCAAGAAAGGCTGCAGAAAAGCATCTGAGGCAGCAGCAGCAATCGGCGAGGGCCTGCAGGCATTCTGTATCCCGGGTTCCGTTGCAGATACCCGTAAGGTGGGTCTTGGCCACGGTAACCTGGGCAAGATGCTTCTGGAAGAGGAGACCGAGTGCTTCGCATTCCTGGCCGGCCATGAGTCCTTCGCAGCAGCAGAGGGTGCCATCGGTATCGCTGAGAAAGCAAACAAGGTTCGTCAGAAACCGCTGCGCGTTATCTTAAACGGTCTTGGAAAAGACGCTGCACAGATCATTGCCCGCATCAACGGCTTCACCTATATCGAGACCGAGTATGATCCATACACCAATGAGGTAAAGGAAGTATTCCGCAAGTCCTACTCTGAGGGTCTTCGTGCAAAAGTAAACTGCTACGGCGCAAACAGCGTTCCGGAAGGCGTTGCAATCATGTGGAAAGAGAATGTAGACGTTTCCATCACCGGTAACTCTACCAACCCGACCCGTTTCCAGCATCCGGTAGCAGGCACCTACAAGAAGGAGAGACTGGAAGCAGGCAAGAAGTACTTCTCCGTAGCTTCCGGTGGTGGTACCGGACGTACTCTGCATCCGGATAACATGGCAGCAGGTCCGGCTTCCTATGGTATGA
>CAVHNP010000075.1:0-10621 GCA_963637505.1 Prevotella sp. CAG:279 | reverse complement strand
CCAGGTACTTATCCGGATCATATCCGGCTATCGTGCTGCTATGGTCGAAGCGGATCGCATACTCACAATCACAGTTCGCATGGATATGATCCGCATGATTGCCCTTTAGGGCTGCCTCCGACATATACTGCCAGCCTCTGGAAGCTAAGGTGATGCAAAAGGCGCAGGTATCTCCGTGCGGCACCCACGCGAACTGGGCGCCGTCCCTTCTGGCATTCTTTAGGGTTGTGTCTGCCCCGACCTGCTTGATCAGGCGCCCGACCGTTTCGGATACCTTCTGCTTTTGCTTCATGGTTCCGTTCACGGCCTTCCCTACTTCTTCATATTCCGGGAGCTCTGCCATCTCTGCTGTCTGAACATCTACTCCCTGCGCCTGTGCTGTTCTCTCGTACATCCTGCAGGATAAGGCACCGGCCGCCTGCCCGTAATGCTGCACAAGGCTGTTCGCATAGCTGATCAGCGCCGCCCGGTCTTCCGTTCCGTTCTTATCGATCCATGCCTGCATCAGGTCGACTGCCTTCTGGTTTATGGAAGACATCCCGGTGATATAACTAATCCATGCCTTCGCGCTCATCTGCATCGTCAAACTCCTCCGCCAGAATGCTCTCGCCTCTTGCCCTCTGCTCCTGCGCCCTGATCCTCCGGATGTCTGCCTGGTCGAAGCCGATCATCTCCAGGAAGATGTCTGTCTGGGCAAATCCCGTCCTTGCCGTTGCGATCTTCAGGGCTGCGTCTGTGGTTGATGCTACGGAAGGCATGGCCGGATTCTTAAAATGAGCGATAAGCTCCTGTGTCCCTTCCGGAAGTTCGTCCGGCCTTGTTCCCAGTTCGATCGCCATTGCCATCTTCCCGATCCGGTAAAGGGCATCCCCGTTCCCGGTGTTCAGCTGCTCCG
Source organism: Prevotella sp. CAG:279 (assembly GCA_963637505.1). GTDB lineage: Bacteria > Bacillota > Clostridia > Lachnospirales > Lachnospiraceae > RUG14243. Next base: position 9,726 of record CAVHNP010000075.1, on the reverse strand, counting down.
CCAGAAGGATCAGGGTCTGCGACTGGGCTAGGATCGCCTCGCTGGAAGTCGGGTTTGCATCGTTTACCACTCCCGTATCTGCCACGGTCAGGCCTGTTGCCGCCGAAAACTGTGTTGCAAGGAGACGCAGCATCTGCACATGTGGCTCGATGCTTCCCTGTGAGAGCTGTCCGAAGCTTGGCTTTTCTCCCGTTTCCGGGTTATTGGTAGAAAGGAGGATGTTTCCGACGTACTGTTTGAACTTGTTATCTACTAAGATGTCGTACTGCTCATCAGAGACGCCCAGCAGGTACTTCTGTGGGCTTGTGGCAAATTCCAGACCGATGGTCGCATTTGCTACCGTTCTGACGTATCCGTTGATAAGCTTTCTTACCGGACTGTTCAGTCTTGACTGGCCGAAGGGCTTGTCATTGGTCGCGCCCCAGATCAGGGCGACCATTAAGGGCTCCCCGAAGTCGTGCGGATACCTTGTTGCCGTCCAGCCGCCTCCTCCTTCTCTCCGATCCAGCTGCCAGATGTCCGTGTCTGTGTAGAAATTCACATGTTCCGGACTCCAGGCAAGGTCTGACTCGTCCCTTCTGCCATCCTCAAAAGCGAATCCATATCTGATCCTTCCCTCGTGGGCATTCCATGCAGCGGCCGCGCAGTTCGGGGAATAGAAACGCACCCTTGCCTCTCCTTCTTCTCCGGAGATCGCAGCAAAGGCGCAGCCATACTTTAGCTCTTCCTTAACCGCCTTGTTGTATTCGGCGATCAGGTGATTCCTCTGCATGATCCTTTCCATCTCCTCCGACTCCGTTCCGTTTTCCGTGACAAAGCCGTCAAACATGGAATGCGCTGCCAGAACGTCCACTGTCTTTGCGCCCCAGGCGCATCCGATCTGCAGCCTGCTGATGGCAGAAGGAATGGCAATGCCGAGGTTTACATCGGAAAGCCTTATCCTTCCCTCGTAGTACTCCCTTTTCTTATCGTTTGAAGTCTGATGGTAATCGTATATTTTCTTGCATTCATCCAGCCATCTCTGTTCCTCTTCCGGAAGGCCGGCCACATGTCCAAAGCTGATCGTTATCATTTATCCTATCCTCATCCTTTTGCCCGGGTCTCTTCTGCTCGTCTTGACGCCCCACAGGGCGAGGGCACAGGCTTCGATCGGCAGGGAGTTGTCCCCTCCGAATCCATAGCCTCCCCCGATCGGTCTCTTTGTGGAAGTTCTGGCGGAATCATCCAGATCTTCCTGCAGGCGATACCATGTCAGGCTCTCCTCATTGACCGCATCCGTTAAGGTACTGACCGCATTTACAACATCCTTCGCCGAAGGCTTTCTGATGCTGTCCTTCATCTTCCAGGTGTCACTGATCCGGTCGATCAGGACGTCTGCCCCGTTCCTGCCATCAACTACCACGCAGGAGGCTTTTGCGTATCGTTCGTTTAACCAGGAGGCAAGCCAGCCGAAGCCCTCATTTGTTCCGGCTCTTTTGATCTGGGAGATCCTGGCCTTTCCCATCTTCGGGAGTACGGCTCCCGCAAGGCAGACCTCCCTGCCGTCTGCGCTGATCTTGACGCCGTATGCCACTTTTCCCTCTGGTTTTGCCTCGTCTGACGCACATTTTTCCCAGCGCTTCGCATCCAGGACATACTCTTCTTTGTGTTCAACCACCGGGCTCCACCATCCAAGGCGCTCCCTCGCGAAGGTGTCCTCGTCCATCTGTTCGCATTCCGAGGCGACTGTCGTCTCTTTCATCCTTCTGCCTAGCGCCGGATTGCATGCCGCCCATCTCTTCCGGTCTGATACATTCCCGATCTCATCCACGGAATACTCTGTCCAGGCTGTTTTTGTGCTCTGTCCCTTCCTTGCCTTCTCCCGGATCTCCCGGAAGACGGTGCCGGCGCAGTTCTCATCCGGAGGCGTTCCGAGGTAGATCGTCTGTGGATTCTTCGAGGCGGAGATGGCCGGAAGAAAGGAGGCCTGCTGCTCGCTTGTCAGCTCCTGCGCCTCATCGAATACCAGGCAGTCACCATGAAGGCCTCGCCCTCCATTCCTTGTTCTGGCTACAAACTGAACCCTTGCGCCGTTTTTCAGGAGGATCTGTTCTCTTCCAAGGGCTGCCTTTATCTCCTTCACGTATTTATTCAGCCCCCTGCTTTCAAAGATCCCCTTTAATTCCATAAAGGTCTCTGTTGCCGTCTTCTGGAGGTGGGCTGTGTAGATGACCCACTCCGAATACATGACCATCCCGCTCGCGATCCTGCCGGAGGTGATCAGGGTCTTTCCGTTCTGTCTGGGAACCGAAAGGCCGCAGGTCGGGGCGCTCCAGGAGTCTTCCTCCCTGCCCATCCAGTCTTTCAGCACTTCGCCCTGCCAGGGATCTACGATCAGACGGCAGGCGGCCAATATCCTCGCAGCGTCTTCTCCATCGGTCTGGTCATATTCCGGGGTGATCCTAACGGACGGCGTCTGACTTCCCATCAGCTTTTCTCTCTGACAGGATCTCTCCGATTTCGTCATCCTCTCCCTCCATTCCTCTGATCTCCTCTATCTCCCGTATGGTCTCCCGATACTGCTTCGCAAGCTGGGGCAGAAGACGTGGCGCATCCTGAATGCCCTTTTCACATTCGTCCATCTGTCTGGCCAGGATCTCCGCCAAGGTCTCAAGCTGCTGCAGCCTTGTTCCTCTTTTCGTGACGCTTGTGATGCTCCTTCTTCTGGCCATATGTCCCCCTTTTGAAATTCCCTTGTGTGTAAATCGGCGCTGGGGCGGCAAGGTTGCCCGCGGCCGGCGGCGGGGTTCCCTCCCCACCCTCCGGCTCTACCAGTCGCCATCTGAGATGCTGATCTTATTTTTTCTTTCTTTTCCTTCCTCTGACGCCAGGGAAAAGGCTGTCTTGTTTCCTTTCATCGCGTTACAGACATAGTGCGCCGCCTGAAGGTTGCTCCAGTCTTCCGCGGCTTCCCTTCTGGATGCGTAGCCGAACTCCTTATATCTGCTGATCGGTCTGATCTCATCGACCACAAAGGACAGGGGATGGCGTGCATCACTGGGCTCGTCATAATGGATTGCTCCGAGTCTTCCCTTACAGATGCCGCACTCGCATCCCATCGCTTTAAGCCTTGCCCTATGCTTTCTCCTCAGGTTACCGTTTGCGCTGCGGGGATTGCCTTTACTGCTCATCGATCCAGTCTGTCCCGTACGCCTTGACGATGTCCCGGAAGTCTTCCAGATCATGCTGGATGATACTCTTGTTTGCCCCATCCCATCCGATATGCTTCAGTTCGTGCCAGCATAGGATGCCCAAGGCCTGTGGACTTATGCTATTTATGTTCGGCAGGTAAAAGGTGATCACAAAGTCAGCATCGCAAAGAGCCTCCATCTTGGAGGATATCTTTGAGCAGTCCGCATAGGTGATCTTTCCCCCGCTCTTCTTTGCTCTGTCACAGGTAAGGGCTACGATCCGGAGTTCCCTTAGGTGGCTGATATCCTCGTGCTTCTCCATCTCCTCGTACAGCATCCCCTCCAGTTCCACGTCTCTCTGGTACATCTTTCCCCTCTTTTCTCCATCAAAAAAGGAACCTCTTTCGAGATTCCTTTCCGCTGCCATTTGGCAGCTGCTCTTTTTACTTGTTCGTCTGCTCGATGAATTCTTTCATCATCAGGCTAAGCTGAGCCGACTGGCTTGTCCCTGCCTGCTCACATGCCGCTGCGAACGCTTCTACCAGCTCGCGCCTTAGCTTGTACGACTTGGATATCAGGCCGACTTTCTTTGCATACTTTTCTGTTGCGACCGTCTGAGGCTTTGGATTACCTTTTGGCATTCTTCCACCTCCTCCAGAGCTCCGGGACAACATCCAGTAGCATCTTTAAAGATGCCAGCATCAGCAGGATGCTTGCGTAAACGTTCCGCCCTGAGCCTAGGAAAATAATAAAGGCCGACAACAGAAATACCTCGTTAAAACTTAATCTTTCCATTTCCTGTTCGATGAGCTATAATCCTGATAAAGGTCGGGGCTTTCGCCCCTTCCCTTTACTTAAGAGCCTGTATAAGACTTGCGAGCCCTGTTAAGAACGATCCACCCGCAATTAACAGATTAGCGATAAGTTTTATCAGGTTCTTTTTTTCTTTTCGGCTCATCTTTTTACCTCCTCTCTCTTGAACTGTTTATAGTATATCATATGGTGTCCCATATGTCAAGCAATCTGAGGAGTTTTCTTTCTTTTTTCGGGATATAAAAAGCACCGGCATTTCTGCCGATGCTCCTGTTCTTGGTGCTTTTTTGTCTCAAAGAAAGTGTTTGGAAAAAGCTTTATACACTTCTACCAAGTACACTATATCAACTTTTCAACTGCCACGCAAGCATTATTTCTCTCTTGGCAGCCTGATCTTCTCCAAAGCTTCTCCATGGATGCGATAGACCGTGCGCAGGCTCGTTCCCATCTCCTCCGCGATATCATCCCACGCCATGCCCTGGATATATCTCCGGAAGAGCACATCTGTCTGATACCTGCCAAGCTTTGGACTTGTGATGGCTGCCTGTATCTGCCGCCATGTCCTGCCTGCTTTCTTTCTCTCTTCCAGGAGCTTCTCCTCTTCTTCCATCAGACGAACCATTCCATCGGACAGATCATGTATTGTTCCGGAGGCCGGCATGCCGCTGTAGCTGATCGCCTTTAGGCCTGTCAGTTCGTTCCTGATCTTTTCGATCCGGAGCGTGATCTCCTTCTCCCGCTCTATACAATTCCGATACTGCCATAACCACAGCTTCTTTTCTCCGTTCCTTTGCAATGGTCTGTCCCTCTGCTCGCTCTCTACCTGTCCATCCTTGCCCCGCAGTAAGGGCAGTATTTATAAAGCTCTATAATTCCCATACATTCCGCTCCCGGTGTCACAAGTGCATCACAGCAAGAGCATTCATACGCCTTCACTGCTTTGCATCTGATCCAGTGCCCGTGCCTGATGGGGTCAGCCTCTCTGAGTGTCATGACGCCTTTTTCTTCTTCCAGCTTCCACCAGCTCACCGCTTTTGCCTTTCGTTCCATCTGATCGAGATGTCCACTCCCTTCTCTTCTTTCAGTGCTTCTACGATATCCGGCCAGGATACATACTCGCCGACCAGCTGCCGGCAGTAGTGCTCGAACTCATCCCGGAAGCGTTCCAGCCGTTTTCTGCCAAAGCCGAAAGCATCTACCAGTGCGATGAGTGACATGCTCATCACCGTGTCGATCGTGCAGGCCTTCACCCTCTGTTCGTATTCGTCATAGACTTCCTTTGGGATCTGGGAAGGCACGTTTGTTGCTCCCCTGAAGCGGCATTCCTCCCTCAGGCCTTCAAGGCCTCTCTTTTCTGCGATCTGCAGGGCAAAGGCCATGCCTTCGTTCCTGCCTTTCATGTATTCCACTTTCTTTGCCATTTTTCCATCTCAACTTTCTTCTTAACGCTGCCCCCTGCCATAGCAGCGGATATTTTAGGGTGTACATGTCTTTTGTTGTAAATAACTATGGGTTTTTATAGGTTCAAGGAGTTTACCTGGCAGAGTGCTTATCGCCTTTAGGCGCTAAGGTTTAAACAAAGGGCAGATCTTCCTCGATATCGTCCGGGATATCCATAAACCCGTCCGAGTCTGCCCCGCCCGTGCTTCCTGCGCTGCTCCTTGCAGCTCCTGCAGCACCTTTGCTCTCGCAAAAATCATGCTCTTCCACAAGCACGTCTGTGGTATAGACTTTCCTGCCATCCTTGTCCGTATAGGATCCCGTCTGGATCCGTCCGACAATGGCGATCTTCATTCCCTTTCTCAGGTACCTGTTGACAAATTCTGCATTCTTCCCGAAGGCAATGCAGGAGATAAAATCCGCGTTCTGCCCGCCTTCGCTTTTTCTCTGTCTTCTGTCTACTGCCAGCGTATATCTGGCGATCGCTACAGGCTGCGCGCTCTGGGAATACCGGATATCCGGATCCCTTGTCAGTCTGCCGATCAGTTCTGCTTTGTTCATGTCATTACTCCAAATTCTGCTCTTTCCATTACGGCATACTTATCAGGCTCTCTTGCTTTTGCCGCATCAGGATGCCTGTCCGGCGGTCTGTCCCTGACCATCTGTCGATTCACATCCATCCCATACCACCTTCGGATCTCTGCTGCATAGCTTCTGGGCAAAGAAAGCCCCTTGTCCCTGTACCAGTCCCTAACCTTAGCCTTGTAGTGCTCCAGGTTAATGCTTCCCATCAAGCCGGTAAGCTCTGCCTCTTCTTCCTGTGACAGGGCAAAGGGATCTTCCGGAGGACAGCTGTGGGCTCTCTTCCCGCCTTTATTACTACTCTCGAAGAGAGTATCAGTATCAGATTCAGTATCAGTATCAGACTCAGTATCAGTATCATGTAGGTTCTGCTTGGTCTTGCTAGGTTTTGCTAGGTTTTGCTTGGCACTTTTAGCACTTGCTAGCTCTTGCTTGGCACTTTTAGCACTTGCTAGCTCTTGCTTAGCACTTTTAGCACTTGCTAGCTCTTGCTTAGCGTTATCAGCTTTTGCCAGACCGCCTTTCCTGCCGTTTTCTGCCTTCTTCCGGCACTCCTTCTCGTACTTTTCCGCATCATCCTCAAACTTCTCCCTGATGAGATCGAAAACAAAGGAGACAGAGCTGTCGTCCAGCTCATTCTTCCCCTCTGTCTGGTATGCATAGATCGCCTTCAGCAGGGCACCTGCCTGTGCATCATCCATGTTCTTGATGGCTGCTCCCCAGCTCTTATACATTACAAAGCTTTTCTTTTCTCCCATCAGCTTTTCCCTCTGCTTCTTCTATCTCCAGGAGCACAAACGGCTCGCTCGTATAATACTTTACCGCCCTGATCTCCACGATCTGCTTGTCGTCGCTATAGGCTTCCCCGTTCAGGGCATCCAGTACCGACTTGATCACGTTGTCAATATCAGGCTTCTTTGCCGGCCTGAGCTTTCCTTCCAGCATCTCTTCCCGCTTCTTTTTTCCGGTGCTTTTTGGGATCCCGACTCCGACCAGCATCTGCACCTTGAGCACTTCTTCCGGATAAGGAAGTATATTCCCGTATTTTTCCCGGTATGCCGCCTTTACCTTTTCCTCGTAGCTTCTTGTTTTCTCCGGCGTCACCGCCCTGGTAATGCCATTATTTCTGTAAATACGGGGGCGGCCTTTTCCGACCGCCTCCCCTTTGATCAGGATCGTGATCATCCTTCCCTCTGCCTTCCTGCGAGTGCTCCTTTTTCCATGTCCTGCAGCAGGGCTTTTGCCGCTCTCAGGCGGCGGAGGCAGGCAAGGGAGCTTTCCCCCGCCCTTTTGACATAAGCCCGGAGTTCTTCCCGGTCAGATAGATCTGCCCTGTAGTAGCCATCCCCGCAAAGAAGGATCGGTTCCGTTTCCTTTGCCAGCCGGATCTGTCTGTAAAGTTCCTTTCTCCCAAGGCCGCTCTCTCTTCTGAGTTCCTTCTCGGAGATCGCATTTTCTCTCCCGTATGGGATACATTCAAATAAAGTCATCGTTTTTCCTCCTAGAAGGGCTCAGCCTCTTCTGCGTACTCCTGCTGCGTTTTTGCAGCACTTTCTGTTCCTTTTGCTGCGTTTTCGGGCTCATATGGAGCGTTTTCTGTCTCATCCAGTTCCACATATTTCTTCCGGCCGTTCTCATCTATGACGGCCATGTCGCCATCCATGGCCTCTGTCATTTCAATGCTCATGATCCCCCACTTTGAGATCAGCTGGCGGAGCATGGTCTTATATGCCATAGCATCAAAGTCCTTCTCCCAGAAGGTATAGCCTTTCTTTGCCGCGTAGCCTTTGGAATACTGCATGGCATGGGCTTCCATTTTTGCCCTGCTCCAGTACATTGTCTTTCTGAAGCCGTTCAGATACTCAAACATGGCATAGTAGCCGGCTGTCCTCGCCTGTTCTCTTTCTTCTTCATCCTCGATCAACCTGACCTCGATCTCCTCATTGAGCGGGTCATAGCGGATCAGCTCCCCTTCCTTGATGGCAAGGACGTTCAGCTTCTTATACTGACCACTCCTCAAGGCAAGCTGCACATAGCCCTTGTAACCCAGCTGGAGCTGTGCCTCCTTGGTGGAGGAGTTCTTGCTGTTAAAGGGCACCATGTAATACTGGCCAAGCTGGGGAGATGGGGAAAGCTTGAGTGACTCTCCCAAAAGGGCTGCGGATAAGATAGACTGATTCGAACATTTCTGCAGCTCCGGATTTGCCTGAACGGCCGAGAGCACGGAGGAGATAAAGCGGTCTCCGTTTTTCCCGCCTACCACCTTTGCGATCTGGTCTTTTACGGCGTCCCTGCTTAGATAAGCCGTCATGCTAATCTTCTGTTTTGTTTTTGTAAGTGAATTTTCTACTGCCATTATCTTTCCTCACTTTCTAAGATCTCATAGCGGATGCCCGCCTCTTTAAGCTCCCTGAACAGGGCATTGATCAGTTCCTTCTGTTCGTAGCTTGCCGTGATCTGGAAGGTCACGCTCTTTTCCTGCCAGTGCGCTTTTTCCTGGCTACTTTCTACTGTATGGCTTTCTGCCTCTTCTGCCTTTTCTGCCGCCGGTTCCATTACGGTTTCCGCCTGCTGCTTTGCTTTTGCTTTTTCCTCTGCGATCCGCTTTGCTTCTTCCTCTTTTCTCTTCTGGATGTCGCTCAGCCTTTTTCCTTCCGCGATGGCCTTATTCAGGTCAAGGCTCTCCTTGTAGATCTCCATCGCCTCAAAAGAAAAGGCCTCCAGCTGATGGATCGTATAGACCTCCGTCCCGATCTTATTGATGAGAGCGTTCATCTCCTCATCGATCTGCTTCATGCTGCAGCTCTTGTTCAGCCACTTTTCGTTCCAGATCTTCTCCGGCGCGACAAAGCTTTGAAATCCTTTTTCGGCAAACAGGTGGAGAATCTCTTCTTTCTTTTCTTGCTTCTGTGCTTCTTCAAAGGCCTTGACCTGCTCATCGATCTCCCTGATCGGCTCATCCACCATCCGGATCAGTTCATCGATCCTGCCCTTGAATTCATCAAAGGGGATCATGTATTCCTTCTGCGTCCCGATCCGCGCATCATTAAGCGCCTTCTTCATCCTGTTTAAGGATGCCCGGTCTTTTTTAGCTTCCGGGAGCTGTTCCTCTGTAAAGACAAGTCCTTTATACTCTGCCACCATGCCTGCCAGGCGTGTTTTTAGTTCCTCATAGTTAAACCTGATCTCTTCCGGTGCCTGTAGCGGCTCCATTCTCAGTTCCAGTGCCATCTTTTCCTCGCTTTCTTTTTCTTAGATCTCCGGCAGAAGCAGTGCCGGCCTCTCTTTCTTTTCAACCTTTTCCCAGAAGGCTTCCTCCTGCTCCATAAGATAGGCGATGTCTTCCTCGACCTCATCCCGTTCGATCCTGTAATGTCTGGTCTGCAGATAGATGATGTCTTTGAAATCATATTTCAGCTGTGCTTTTAAAATGGCAAAATCCGCCTCCAGCACGGCCATGTAGTGAAGCACCTGGCAGTAATAGTTCTCCGGGATCTGCTCCTTCCATTTTTCTTTCTGCTGCCCCCGCAGGATGTTCGTGGTCTTGATCTCAAGGATCCCAAGCCGTCCGTCCTGGTCATAGAGCCAGCCGTCCAGAGAAGCCTGGGCAAAAGGGTAGGCCTCATTTGTGAAGGAATTATTCTCCTGATATTCCACCCGGTATCCCGGATAATCCAGCTTAAAAAGCTCCCTCAGATACCCTTCCGCCTCTGTTCCATAC
>CAVHNP010000074.1:0-10736 GCA_963637505.1 Prevotella sp. CAG:279 | reverse complement strand
CCTGTAAGCTTGCGAAGTGCCTGGGACATCAGCCTGGCCTGTAAGCCCATGTGAGAATCTCCCATCTCCCCGTCAATCTCCTGCTTGGGAACAAGGGCTGCAACAGAGTCTACGATGATAATGTCAATCGCTCCGGAGCGCACCATGGTCTCACAAATCTCCAGGGCCTGTTCGCCGCTATCCGGCTGGGAAATATAAAGATTCTCCGTATCTACACCGATGTTCTTGGCATAAACAGGATCCAGGGCATGTTCCGCATCAATAAATCCCGCAATACCACCCATCTTCTGTGCCTCCGCAACCATATGAAGGGCTACCGTTGTCTTACCGCTGGACTCCGGTCCATATACTTCAATAATCCTTCCTCTCGGAATACCGCCTACGCCCAGCGCAATATCGAGGCTCAGGGATCCGGTCGGAATCACCTCTACATTCATATCCTTGCCTGCATCGCCAAGTTTCATTACAGAACCCTTGCCATACTGCTTCTCAATCTGTGCAATCGCTGCATCGAGCGCCTTTAATTTATCTTCATTTGCCATGTTTATCTCTCCTGTTGTTCGAACTAATGTTCGTTTTCTTTGTATATCTTAATACCGGAAAACGATTCTGTCAATTACTATTTGGGAAATTTCCTCAGGAAGAATTCTCTGAGGCTTTTTGCAGAAAGCATTCATAAGATAGCTTCATTATAGTAATCTAAAATAGCCATTGTCAATCTCTTTGTTTTCGAATGCAAAAGAGACCCCTACTGCATTTGCAGTAAAAGTCTCTCTATTCCATCACTCTCCGAGTTTATTGTTATTCAGATTCCAAAATTTTCTTCAGCTGCTGCAAAACCCCATCTTCCGCAAAGGAGGGAATCACGCCGCCAGCTGCTCTTTCTTTTACCTCATCTCTTGCCGTAGCGACCGCATAGGACAGGTCAGCACAATCCAGCATCTCCAAGTCATTCTGATTATCCCCAAAGGCTACTGTCTCAGAAGGCAGGATCTTCAAATCCTCCTGGATTAGCTTCAGGGCAGAGCCTTTATTGACTCCCGGCATCAGGCAGTCCAGCCACATATGTCCTGCCAGACACAGATGAAGTTTCTTCTCCCACTTCTTCCGATACTCTCTGGTAAGTTCTTCTACCTTATAAGGATAATACAAGGCAAATTTGGTAAAGGCCAGATTCTCCGGAAGATCCTTTGCCTTGCAGATCTCCAGATCATAGCGGTAACCCTTCTCCAGCCAATCGTACATCTCAGAGTCTTTGCTTTTCAAAAAGCACCTGTCCGCCGTAGTGATCATGTAATCCATTCCCGGAATCTTCTCGGCATCCTCTGCCATTTCCATGACATCTTCTCTGGGAATTGCCCGGGGAACATAGCTTTCCCCCTTTTTCCAGATCGCACTTCCGCTCTCTGAAATGAAATCCATATTTTTTAATACCGGTGAAAAAAGTCTGCGCATGGAGGAATACTGTCTGCCGCTTGCGGCTACAAAAAGGATTCCCCTTCGATCCAGCTCCCGGATCACATCGTAGTACTCCGGATTTAATTTAAATGTCCCATCCTCGACCAATGTACCGTCTACATCCGAGGCTATCAGTTTGATCATCAGCTATTCCTTCCAAATTCCGAGAGAACAAGTCCTTCATTTCTCTTCAATGTCATATCAACCGACCATTCATTTACAAAGAGAAGCAGAGGTCTGCCCTTGAGATCCTTGATCTTGCGCATATCGCTGGTCCCCGTCAGACTGTCGAGATCGATATCTTCATTCTCGATCCATCTAATATATTCATAGGGAAGATTTTCGAGTTTAATGTCTACATTGTACTCATTTTTCAGACGATACTCGAGTACCTCAAACTGCAGGACGCCGACAACGCCAACGATGATTTCCTCCATACCGGTTTTGTATTCCTGGAAGATCTGGATCGCACCCTCCTGGGCAATCTGCTCAACACCTTTCACAAACTGTTTTCTCTTCATGGTGTCGATCTGGCGGACCCTGGCGAAATGCTCCGGCGCAAAGGTCGGGATTCCTTCAAAGCGGAAGCTATCCTTCGCTGTAGTGAGGGTATCTCCGATGGAATAAATGCCTGGATCAAAGATACCGATAATGTCCCCCGCATAGGCTGTTTCTACCATGGTTCTATTCTGTGCCATCATCTGCTGAGGCTGGGATAAACGAACCTTTTTGTTGCCCTGTACATGGAAGACTTCCATTCCGGCATCGAATTTTCCGGAGCAGATACGCATGAAGGCAATTCTGTCTCGATGCGCCTTATTCATATTCGCCTGAATCTTAAAGACAAAGGCTGAAAAGTCCTCTGAGAAGGGATCGATGACACCGCAGTCTGCCTTTCTCGGAAGGGGCGAGGTTGTCATTTTCAGGAAATGCTCCAGAAATGTTTCTACACCGAAATTTGTCAGTGCGGATCCGAAAAAGACCGGAGAAAGTTCTCCCTTATCCACCATTTCCATATCCAGCTCTTCGCCGGCTCCATCCAAAAGCTCGATTTCTTCCATCAGAGTCTCATAATTCTCTACACCGATCAATTCTTCTGCATTTGGATCGTCAATGGAAATCTCCTGGGTCTCTCCTTCTTTTGTTCCCTTTTTCGTATCAGAGAAAAGAAGGATTTTACGGGTATTTCTGTCATAAACACCCTGGAAATTCTTTCCAGAGCCGATTGGCCAGTTTACCGCATAGGTCGCAATGCCAAGCTCTTTTTCGATCTCATCCACAAGGTCAAAGGTATCCCTTGCATCCCGATCCATCTTATTAATAAAGGTAAAGATCGGAATATGTCTCATAACACAAACCTTGAAAAGTTTTCTGGTCTGCGCCTCTACACCCTTGGATCCGTCAATCACCATGACCGCAGAATCCGCAGCCATCAGGGTACGATAGGTATCCTCCGAGAAATCCTGATGTCCCGGTGTATCCAGAATGTTTACACATTTGTCATGATAATGGAACTGCAGAACGGAAGAAGTAACTGAAATACCTCTCTGCTTTTCAATCTCCATCCAGTCAGAAACCGCATGCTTTGCCGTGGCTTTTCCCTTTACACTTCCGGCCTGGTTGATTGCTCCACCATATAAAAGAAATTTCTCCGTCAGGGTTGTTTTACCTGCATCCGGATGAGAAATAATCGCAAATGTCCGTCTCTTTTCAATCTCACTGCGAAGGTCAGCCATAGTTTCCTCCCATTCCTTTTCTTCTCTGCGAGCTGCATATCCTTACATAGCAGGATTCATTCTTATCTAACAAAAATCCTTCTATTATATAAAAAACTCTAACTTTTGCATTATAGCAAAGAACCCTTATTCAATGCAATCCAAAGCGCGCTTGAACTTCATTATTTTATCCATTATACTTTGAGTAAAGAAAAGGGCTTTTGCAAATAAGGGGGTGTTTTCATGCGGATATTCTTTGATGGTGCAGCTCATGAAGTAACCGGCAGCTGCCATTTTGTAGAAGCATGCGGTAAGCGTTTTCTGGTTGACTGCGGCATGGAACAGGGAGCCGATCTTTATCAGTCGGCAGGCCTCCCGGTTACAGCCGGTGAGATTGACTTCGTTCTTCTGACCCATGCCCATATCGATCACTCCGGCCTGCTCCCCCTGCTTTACACCCAGGGCTTCAAGGGTCCCATTTATACTACGGAAGCCACCAAAGATCTTTGTGATATTATGCTACTTGACAGCGCCCATATCCAGGAGTTCGAGGCGGAATGGAGAACCCGGAAGGCAAAAAGACAGGGCAAAGACGAGGTCAAGCCTCTCTATACTATTTCGGATGCCTCTGCCTGCCTCAAGCTCGTTGTTGGTCTATCCTATAATGAAGACTTTTCTCCCGCACCCGGGATCAACGTCCGTTTTACAGATATCGGCCACCTTTTAGGCTCTGCTGCCATTACAGTTGAACTCAATGAAAATGGGATCAAAAAAACACTGGTCTTTTCCGGCGATGTCGGCAATCTGAATCAGCCTCTGATCAAGGATCCCCAGCCCCTTCCGGGCGGCGATTATCTGATCATCGAGTCCACCTATGGCGACAGAAGTCACGGAAAACGCAGCGCCTATATTCCGAAGCTGGTCTCCATTTTAAAGGACACCTTTTCCCGCGGAGGAAATCTGGTTATTCCCTCCTTTGCCGTCGGCAGAACCCAGGAAATGCTCTACTTTTTCCGTCAGATCAAGGAGGAAAATCTGCTTCCGGAATTTCCGGATTTTGAGGTATATGTAGATTCCCCTCTGGCTGTAAACGCAACCAAGATCTTCGAGAAAAACACCTTCACCTGCTACGATGAAGATGCCATGGAGCTGATCCGAAAGGGAATTAACCCCTTATCCTTCAAGGGGCTGAAGCTATCCCTTACAAGCGATGATTCCAAGCTGATCAATTTTAATCCAAATCCAAAGGTAATCATCTCTGCCTCCGGCATGTGTGAGGCCGGCCGCATCAAGCATCACCTAAAGCATAATCTCTGGCGGCCCGAATGCACGATTCTCTTTGTCGGATATCAGGCCTACAATACCCTTGGGCGTTCCCTTGTAGAAGGCGCTTCAAAGGTAAAGATTTTCGGAGAAGAGATCAGCGTTCTGGCCCGGATTGAGCAGCTTGACGGAGTCAGCGGACATGCTGACCGAGAGGGTCTTCTTCACTGGGTAGAAGAAATGCAGAAAAAGCCTTCTCAAATCTATGTTGTACATGGAGAAGATGAGGTCACGGATCATTTTGCAGCGCTTTTGACCGATCACTTTGGTATTCCGGCCTATGCGCCCTACAGCGGAGATTCCTTTGATCTCGCGACAGGTCAGCTTCTCACGCAGGGAAGCCGGCTCAAACTGAATAAAAAGAAAAAAGCCCAGCGGACAAGCGACATCTTCCAGAAACTTCTGGATGCCGGTCAGAGACTGCTCGGCGTGATCCGCCGCAATGAGGGCGGAACCAATAAAGATCTGGCAAAATTCACCAGTCAGATCAATGACTTATGCGATAAATGGGACAGATGATCCCGGAAAAAGGAGAACTATAACATGGCAGGATCTACATTTGGCAGACAATTTCGTATCACTACCTGGGGAGAATCCCACGGGGAAGGGCTCGGCGTAGTCGTCGACGGTGTTCCTGCCGGTTTTCACCTTACAGAGGAAGATATTCAGTTCTATTTAAACAGAAGAAAACCCGGACAGTCAGACTTTACCACACCCCGCAAGGAGGGTGATATTGTTTCGATTCTGTCCGGTGTTTTCGAGGGAAAAACCACGGGGGCGCCCATTTCTCTCCTGGTTCGCAATGAGAACCAGCGTTCCAAGGATTATTCCAATATTATGAATCTCTACCGTCCCGGACATGCTGATTACACCTTCGATGAAAGGTATGGTTTTCGGGATTACAGAGGCGGCGGTCGTTCCTCCGGCAGAGAAACCATCGGCCGGGTTGCCGGCGGTGCCATCGCAACCCTGATCCTGAAGGAACTTGGCATCGAGTTTACCTGCTACACCCTCTCTGTCGGTCCGATCAGCTGTGATCCCTCACATTTTGATGCCAGCCAGATCCTGCAGAACTCTCTCTTTATGCCGGATGCAGAAGCATACGAAAAGGCCTCAGCCTACCTGCAGTCCCTTCGCGAAAAGGGCGATTCTTCCGGCGGCATCTGTGAATGCCTGGTTACCGGACTTCCAGCCGGAATCGGAGAGCCGGTCTTCAGCAAACTCGATGCCGATCTAGCACATGCAATCTTTTCCATCGGAGCGGTAAAGGGATTTGAAATCGGAGACGGCTTTGCAGCAGCAAAGCTCTGCGGCAGCGAAAACAACGATGCCTTTACTGTGGATGAATCCGGCAAAGTTTCTACAAAGACCAATCACTGCGGCGGTATCCTGGGCGGCATTTCCAATGGCATGCCCCTTCTTTTCCGTGCTGCCTTTAAGCCAACGCCTTCCATTTCCATCGAGCAGGAAAGCATCACAAAGGATCACAAAAACACCAGCCTCTGCATCCACGGACGTCATGACCCGATCATCGTTCCCCGGGCAGTCGTTGTTGTAGAATGCATGGCTGCGATCGTCATTCTGGATGATTTGATGGGCGCGATGCCTGCAAAGTTGGAATCGATTCGGGAATTCCTTAAGAATTAATTGTCCTTGAAGGATTGCCTTAAAAAAATGAATCTCTTGTTTTGGTTAATCCAATCCAAAAAGGCCGAGATGTTCTGCCTAGGATCAAAAACCGTTGAAAAACCCCAGTGTATATCGTGCCGCATAAGCGGTGCGATATAGAGCGAGAGCGTGTTTTTGATCCGGCAGAATCATTCTCGGCCTTTTGTTTACTTTTTATCAACACATCCGCATTACAATAGTTTTTTCCTTACCGCTATCCCAAGCAATCCATTCGCAAAATCCAGGGGCAAATCAAAGGGTGCGTTATGACAGCCGGGCAGATGAATCTGCTCTATGCCAAGCTCAGACTCCATCAGATCCATTGCCTCATGAAAATAATGCGCCTGGTTTCGGTCACCGGATATGGCGGTGAAGAAGCCGGCATTGGTCTTCAGAAATTTGAAATCCGGTTCATAAAAAGAAAAGTCATGAAATTCATGATTGATAAAGTGACCAAAATTAACCCGGTCTCTTCTCTTCTCAATGAAGCTTTTCTGTCTTGCCCGGGGATCCAGTTCGCCGATTGACATACCGAATTCCTTTGCCACTTCCTTATGCTTCCCTGCCTGATTGATCTCCTCCATATGCTCTGTCCACTTCAGGAGTTCCTCTCTCTGGGGAAGAATTGCCATGATTGGCGTCTCATAGAACATCACATAGCGGATCCGGGATGGCATCCGTCTGATCGCTTCCATTGCCATGATGCCGCCGGCACTGTGTCCCATAAGAATAACATCATGCAGATCCAAGCCTTCTATTAAAGCCAAAAGGTCATCGGTCTGGTCCTCGATGTGATAGCTTGCAGACGCTGTACATTTACTTCTGGAATTTCCTCTGCGGTCGTAGGTGATGACATCAAAATAGTCCTTCAGCACTTCTGCTGTTTCCGTAAAATATCCGGCATCCGCAACCGCCCCATGTATCAGGATCAGGCTGGGACCTTTTCCGCTTCTTTCATAATATAGATTTACATCTTTTGTCTGTAAGTACATTCTGCTTCGTCTCCTTCAAGCAAAAACTGAGAAAAAACATAATTACTGAGATCAATCCCCTTTTCGCTCAGCCGGATCCTGCCTTCTTCCATTTCGAGCAGACCTTCCTTCTGCAGTCTGATCAAACGGTCTCCAAAAATTCCTTCCAGACTATGGGCAAAGGCCTTTTCAAAGTCACTTCTCCTGATCCCCTCCATCATACGGAGTCCCAGAAACATATACTCTTCCATCTGGGCTGCCAAAGAAAGTTTTTCCAGGCTTTCCTCCTCTAAGGGAAATTCTTCCCTTGCAAGATAGTTTACATAAGTGTTTCTATTCCTGGTGTTGGACCACCTTGTCTCCCTGAAAAGAGAAGCTGCCCCAAGACCAAATCCCAGATATTCTTCTCTCTTCCAATAGCCTATATTGTGGCGGCAGGCTTTCCCTGCCCTGGCATAATTGGAAATTTCATAGCGCTGATAGCCCTTTTCCTGAAGGATTTTCTCCGTCAGCTGATACATCTGTCTTTCCAGTTCCTCGGAAGGAAGAAACATGGGCTCATAGCCAGCCTCTCTGCGGGCTTCATCCGCCGCATATTTTTCATGGAAGCGAGTGCCCTCTTCTATGATCAGTCCATAAGCCGAAATATGCTCCGGCCGTAAAAGAGTGATTTTTTTCAGGGTCTCCTCCCATTCCGACAGGCTCTGCCCCGGAATACCGCTCATCAGATCCACATTGATATTCCGAAATCCTGCCATTCTGGCCATCTGAAAGGCCATCAGGAAATCCTCGTAACTATGAATTCTTCCCAGCCTTTTTAAAAGCTCCTCCTCTGTCGACTGAAGGCCGATGCTGATCCTGTTAACCCCACATGCACGGTAGGATTTCAGCTGTTCCAGACTTACTGTCCCCGGATTTGCCTCTATGGTGATCTCTGCCTCTTCCGACAAATGATATTCCTGCCGGATCAACTCCATCATTCCTTCTATCTCACCGGCCGGAAGAATACTCGGTGTCCCTCCGCCGATAAAGATCGAGGTAACCAGATGTCTTCCCGCTGCCGGAGCCCACAAGAGAATTTCTTTTTTTAAGGCCTTCATATAGTCTGCCATCTCTCTTGCATTTGCCGGCCCCGAAAGGAAGTCGCAGTATTCACATTTTTTTACGCAAAAAGGGATATGAATATATAATTCTAAATTAGTATTGTCACGAATCATAGATCAGTCAGTGTCCAGTTTCAGAACACTCATGAATGCCTCCTGCGGTATGGAAACGCTTCCTACCTGGCGCATTCTCTTCTTACCTTCCTTCTGCTTTTCAAGCAATTTTCTCTTACGGGAAATATCACCGCCATAACATTTCGCCAAAACATCTTTTCGCATGGCTTTAACCGTCTCTCGGGCAATGATCTTTCCTCCGACTGCTGCCTGAATCGGAATTTCAAACAGATGACGAGGAATTTCTTCCTTTAATTTCTCACACATCTTTCTTCCGCGTTCGTAGGCAGTTGAAGCATGTACGATAAAGGAAAGGGCATCCACCACCTCCCTGTTAACCAGAATATCCAGCTTCACGAGTTCCGCTTTGACATAGCCCTTCAGTTCATAATCCAAGGATGCATATCCTCTTGAACGTGACTTTAAGGCATCGAAGAAATCATAAATAATCTCATTCAGGGGCATTACATATTTTAAGACTGCCCTGTTTTCCTCGATATAATCCATGCTGATATAAGTGCCTCGTCTCTCCTGACAAAGATCCATAATCGCACCGATAAATTCACTGGTTACCATGATTTCTGCATCAACGACCGGTTCCTCCATATATTCGATCTCAGAAGGATCCGGCAGATTGGAAGGATTGGTCAGCTCGATCATGCTGCCGTCTGTCTTATATACCTTATAAATAACGCCCGGTGCCGTCGTCACCAGATCCAGGTCGTATTCTCTCTCCAATCTTTCCTGGATGATCTCCAGGTGAAGAAGTCCCAGGAAACCGCAGCGGAAACCGAAACCAAGGGCAATCGATGTTTCCGGTTCAAACTGAAGAGCCGCATCATTGAGCTGGAGCTTTTCAAGCGCATCCCGAAGATCCGGGTACTTAGCTGAATCTGCCGGGTAAAGACCGCAGTAAACCATAGGCTGTACCTTTTTATAACCGGGCAAAGCCTCCTTACAGGGCCGATTGGCATCGGTCACCGTATCACCCACACGGGTATCCTTTACATTTTTCAGGCTGGCGGTCAGATAACCTACCATTCCGGCTTCAAGCTCATCACAGGGAATAAACTGTCCGGCTCCGAAATAGCCAACCTCAACGACATCTGCTGTTGCTCCCGTTGCCAGCATCTTAATCTTCATGCCTGCCTTCAGCTTTCCTTCCATCAGACGGCAGAAAACAATAACGCCCCGGTAAGAATCATATAAAGAATCGAAGATCAGTGCTTTCAGAGGCTCCTTTTCATCTCCCTGCGGTGCCGGGAGTTTCTGGACGATCATCTCCAGTACCTCGTCTACACCGACTCCTGTCTTCGCTGAGATTCTCGGTGCATCCATGGCCTCGATTCCGATCACATCCTCAATCTCTTCTGCCACCCTTTCCGGATCCGCAGAAGGCAGATCGATCTTATTGATCACCGGCAGAACCTCCAGGTCATGTTCCAAAGCCAGATAGACATTTGCTAATGTCTGCGCCTCCACCCCCTGGGCTGCATCCACCACCAGAATAGCGCCGTCGCAGGCCGCCAGAGAACGGGATACTTCATAATTAAAATCGACATGCCCCGGCGTGTCGATCAGATTAAAGATGTATTCTTCTCCGTCCTTTGCCGTATAAATAATACGAACCGCCTGAGACTTGATGGTAATGCCTCTTTCTCTTTCCAGATCCATATTATCCAGAACCTGGGTTTGCATTTCCCTGCTGGTCAGAGTTCCTGTCATTTCAATAATACGGTCCGCCAGAGTTGATTTTCCATGATCGATATGAGCGATGATGCAAAAATTCCTGATATGTGACTGATCGATTTTACTCATTCCTCTTCCTCGCATTTATGTAAACTGTTAAAAAGAATCTTTCTTTACGCATTTCTGCATACGTCACATTATAACACATGAGTCTCCCTCTTTCCTCAAGTTTTTCACGATTTTCCCTTGACAGAAAGGCCCTCTTTGCATAAGATAATTAGGTATGTTTACATTATATCGTCCGTGTCCGACTTTAATGTAAAGAAACGTTTTTATTTCATAAATATTGGAGGTGTACGGATTGGCTAACATTAAATCTGCAAAGAAGAGAATCTTAGTTGCTGAGAGAAATGCAGCAAAGAACAAGTCTACAAAGTCACGTGTTAAGACTTTCGTAAAGAAAGTAGACGCTGCGATCGAAGCTGGTGATAAGGCAGCAGCTCAGGAAGCACTTGCAGCTGCAAGCAAGGAACTTGCAAGAGCAGCTTCCAAGGGAGTTATGCACAAGAATACTGTTTCCAGAAAGATTTCCCGTATGACAATCGCCGTTAACAAAATGGCTTAAGTCTTACGCTTAATCGACGGTGTGAAATTTTTTCTGTAAATTCAGATCTTCTATGATAATTGATGCGGCT
>CAVHNP010000073.1:0-10765 GCA_963637505.1 Prevotella sp. CAG:279 | reverse complement strand
CTTTGATCGCAAACTTAGGTATCTCTGAAATCTTAGAGAGAAGGTCTAAGTCAGCCTTTTCCCTTGCGTCCGTCTCTGCTGTGAGTTTGGACTCTAAGGTACTGTCAGCCGTCTTTCTGTCGGCTGTTTCCGCTTCAATCTCAGATTTTAACGATTCGTCAGAAGCTTTTCTGGATGCTCCTTCGGCTGTCAGCTCCTGCTTCAGAACGTCTACACGCTTGTCTACGGCTTGTACCATTCCGTCAACGTCAGCTTTTGCCTTGTCCGTTATCTCCTCAATATCAGCATCGGTAAAGTAATCCACGCCCTTGATAGGTGTGTCTCCCTTCTCGCCCTTGTCGCCTTTATCTCCCTTTTCGCCCTTCGTCCATTTGGCAAGCTCCATAAGGGCTTCTTTGAAAGAGCTTGCGTCCTTGTCACCTGCTGAATCTGTCGCATTGATACTCGCCAGAATGTCATAGCCTTTGTAGATAGGTGTTTTCTTGACAGTGCCATCCGCATAGGTCGCTACAAGCTGGATGTTAAAAGACCGTCTCTTCATATCCTCTGCCTGCAAGGTATAGAAGAGATAGCCGTCACCTTTCGCCATCAGCCTGTACCACTTTGTGCCGGCTGATTTAAAGTCTAAGGTGTAGGACACATTCTCTTCCAATTCCAGGTAGATCCGGATCTGGTCTGCCAGATTCTCACGGCCTATGCCGTAAATCTTAGGATTGCCTTCTTTGGCTTTTATACCCTCATGCCAGTCCTCTACTGTAAATTCCAAGGTATACATTTACTTGTTCACCTCCGTGTGAAGGTCGTTAACCTCTTCTATCAGCTTTTTCGCTGTTCCGTTGCCGCCAAGCTCTTTATAGGGCTTGTACAGTCCGTTTATATTTTCCAGTTCGTTAATTGTTACTTCACCGTCTGCCAGTGCTTTCTCGCATCTCCTGTAGATAGCATCCCTAAGTAAGCTTTTCATGGCATGCTTTGAAATGTCGTCTTCCTGCAATTTATGCATGATAAGCGTTTGTATAAGCGTCCAGACTCCACTTGATGCGATGACGGCAAATATCAGTTTTCCAAATAGTGTTTCCATTTCTCTTCCTGCGAATCCGTGCTATATGTTTCTTTCGTCGTTCCTTACTGCGTTCTGTAATAAAAGCAGGTGAACCATGTTTCGATAGGATTGTTCGACCAATTGACCAGAGACACATAGGCCAGATGCTTTTCATTATCGATCCACCCGTTTGTACCCATCACGTAGGGCGAGTCTACGCGGATGCTGAGAAACTTCACGTTTTCAGGCACGCTGCAACTGCAGAACAGGCTGCCATTCGCCGGAACGGTTCCCTTGCCGGAAGCGCTGCTTCCGATCCCACAAAAGCTTGCCTTGATCTTGTTGCTGCTGATCTGGATCGTTCCGTCCGCTGCCGTATAAGGTGTTGCCGAGATGGTATTGTTATTGATACTGATATTGGTTCCCGCTGCATAGTTGCCGCCTGCCCATGAGCCCCAGACTCCGTTCTTATACATGCGGTTATAGACCGGCTGCTTGCTTCCATCCGTCCATGGGTAGAAAGTCTGCCAGGCATACAGGTCGCCGTTATTTCTCACCGCATAGGCCTCCACATCCAGCCAGCCGTTTCCCTTTATTCCGGTTGGCGCTTCGGTCTGCGTTCCATAAAGGCAGTATCTTCCCGATTCTATAAAATTGTTCATGCTGCCGGATGTTGTGATCAGACTGGTTGACGCCCTGGCTACAGGAGCTGCGATCTTGGCTGCCAGTGTGATGGCCGTTGTTGATGTCTTAACGATCAGAAGGGTTCCGTAGGCGTTCTCAGCGTTATCCCGGAGCAACGCTGCATTGGTCGGGATATAGGTCTTTACGAACTGCCTTACCTTTTCCTTCCCGCTCTCTGTATAGATTTCATAGCCACAGTAATAGGTCGCAGCTGATCCGGCGGGGATATTAAAGGTGTCTTCTGTGATGTGGATCTGCCTGCCCTGCACCAGGAAGACGCCGTCTGCTACATTTACTGTTGTTGCCGAACCTATCGTAGGCTCACACTTGCTGCCGATCTGCAGCACCACGGGATCTTCCCCGAATACGCTCGCATAGAAGTCTGCATCCATCTGGGCGCTTACCGTGCAGCCTCCGCCTGTTGCCAAAGATACATTACTAGCCATTTTTTCTCCTTTTCCTAGAATACTTCGTTGATATATTCCGCTATCGTCTGCATGCCGGCCGCTGTCGGGTGGATCCCTTCCACCTCGTAGCCGCTGCATACCACATAGGTTATTTCATAATACTCGCACACCGTCTTTGCTCCAGCAATCCAGCTGTCCTGCATAAAGTCTGCCATGATCACATAGATCGGTTTTGCATGAAAGTTTGCTTTCACGTAATAAAAGAGATAGCAGAGCGCCGGGAGGAAGGTCTGCAGCTGTTCATCCGTCCAGTCCGAGTAGACCGGTTCTCCCAGCTGCGTCACACTGTTCGAATCGTTGATGCCGCCCTCGATAAAAAGGTAGTCCGCATCCAGCGTGTCCTTTATCCTCCATATAAAAGCTGTACCATCTCTTAAGGAATTGCAGATCCTGGAACCTCCGTAGCCATTGTCCTGCCGCAGTGTCAGATTCTGGGCGGAAGCAACAAGCCGGTACCACATCTGCGTTCTGTCCGTTACATCCCCGTGCGGATAATACTTTGCATTGCCCGGAGGAGTGATGTCTCCGTAAAAGGCAGAGTAGCTGTCCCCGATCACACTGTAGGTATAATTCCTTACGTTTTCGGAGTAGCTGCAGTCTCCCACGGTATACTCCGCTGTCGTGCTGCCACCGGATACCTTATAGACCTTCTTTTCAACCGGCGCCGTAACAGTAATGCCGTTGAAATAACCTTTTACGATGTCCCCGACCTCCAGATTAACGGAGCTGTCTGCTTTTATCTCCATGCTCCTGGAAGAAGCCAGCTCTAAAAGTTTCTTTTTCCCCTTCTCGAAAAGCTCATCATCCTCGATGTTGTTCGCATCATAGTAGGCCGTTCTCTCCTGGAAGCCGGTATAGTACTTGCTCCGGGAGACCTCGCCCTTATTATTAATGTAGATATCCATCCTCGTTCTAGCCTGCAGTTCCCCTTTCCCGCAGGCAAGGAGATGATTGATGCCCATGCCGTCAGAAGTAAAGGTCATCTGCACCGGGGAATCTGCCGTATAAGATCCGGTCAGGGTGGAAGCTTTTACCGCCTCTATGTAGATCTTTATCTTTTCGCCGGCCGCTTCCTTCTCCGCGTGGATGTAGAGCCTTGCCCCTACCTTTGAGAGCATCTCTTCCAGGCCATCCAGCAGGGTCTCGTACAAAAGGAACTGGTGGTTCTTGACCGTGATGCCGCTCTGCTTGGCCGACACCGTGAATATGCCGCCGAAGGCGCTCCCGATCAGACTTTTGATGATGGAATTAGCCTCCCCGCTCACGATCTTATAGTCTGAGCCTTTGGGCGGGATAATTATCTTATTCGTCAGAAGTCCCCGCCAGGTATAGCCCCTGTAGGTGATCTCTTCCGTGCTGTTTGATACTTCCGTATACTCTACAATGCCGCCCCATTCCGTATGCGGGATATACAGGCCTTCGATTCCTTCCTTCGCCGTCTTCAGCTCGAAGTCGTTGCTGGCGTCAGAGCTCCCCACCTCAAAATCAATGTCTGCCTCCAGATATCCGACCTCATGCAGCTCTTTCGTTAATAGGATCGCTCTGTCCATGCCGCCTCCGATCTTTCCTCATATACCGTAAGCTCTATTTTTCCGCTGCCATGATATGCGATGACATGCCGCCCTTCTTCCAGTTCCTTAAAGAGCTCATATTTCGGATCGCGGTAATCGAAGACATTGTCCACGCTTCCTCCGGTTCTCTGGATGTAGCATCGCTTTTCATAATCCAGATAGTCGCGGGAGTCGATGACCATGTATTCGCCCTCGCTTGCCGAGGCGCTTACACGAAAGACATGGTTTCCGATAGCCAGATTTAAGGTGCTGAAAGAGCCGAAAACGACCAGCTTGAAATTGACACTTCCGGAGCTTTCAATGTTGATCGTCTTGATGCTCCGCTTTCCGTAGACATAGCTGTAGGTGTAATCATAGGTTTTGTTTTCTTCCCCTTCTGCCTCTTCCTCTTCTGTGCCCGGTTCTATCTCATAGACTCTCTCCCTGACCCAGAAAGGATAGGGCGCATAGACCTTTATCCTGTTCCGGAGGTAATTTCTTCCGTACTCATTCGTGCTCGATTCCGTGATATAAGCGCTTATATACCAGTCATTCCAGTAGATCCTCCCGATCTTCTGATTCTTGATATCATATTCAAATTCATCCCTCAGCTTATCGATCAGACTGTCGATCACTTCATGCTTTCCCTTAAAGATCAGCTCCGCATCCAGCTCAAGGGCTTCCTTCTGGAACTGGTTCACCCTGTCACCGTATCTTAGGCTTGTTGTGTCTGCCTTCCAGGCATACTCATGAAAATCGGAGTCCCTCGTTGTATGGATATATCCTGCGGTAAGATCGTACTCATTACCGCGGGAACTTACATATTTAATGTTTGTGCTCATGCAAAGCTAACCCCCATTCCTTTCAGGGATCTTCCAACCTCCCTCTCGTTTAGCTTCGTGACTATGGTCGCATCCTGCATACCGGCCTTAATGGCTGCATAGATCTCTTTTGCCGTAAGTGCTTCCTTGCCGGCACTGCTCAGGCCGCTTGCCGTTGCGTTGGCATTGACCCTGATCGCACTGTTAAGCTCTCCGGAAAGCGGGCTTTCCAGCTCTTTCATGGCATCCTCCACGATATCGGCATTGCCGCTGATACCTGCTGCGATACCTGCCGGGATCCACTGGCCAACCTGATCACGGAAGACCCTGGAAGGAGACTTGATGCCGAGCGCCTTCTTTGCTGCACTCAAAGCACTGCTTGCCAGATCCTGCAGGGTTGAAAAGAGAGAGCTTGCCGCATTGGTCACGCCCTGTATGATACCGCTTACGATATTCGCGCCGACACTCATCATCTGACTTGGCAGGGAGCTGACGCCGGATATTACCGTGCTCACCAGTCTGCCGGCTGCGCTCAAACCTGCAGATGCAAGACTTGCGCCCCAAGAGATGACACTTGAGATCGCGCCGCTGATCGCAGACCAGATCCTTCCGGGCATCGCGCTCAGGGTAGAGCCGACAGAGCTGAGCAGGTTTGATGCTGCACTTACTGCCGTGCTGAGCATATTCGCTCCCCAGTTTGCTATGTTCTGGACCGCCGGGTCGATCGCATTCAGGATATTGCCCGGCAGCTGCATGAACCAGTTCGCCACGTCATTAACGATCGTGCTGACATTGGTTGAGGTATTCGTCCCAACGTCGCCGAACCATCCGGAGATGGTCTCCGCAATACTTACCAGGGCGGCGCTAAGGCTGAAACCTAGCGTAAGGATTCCGTTGATCAGGGCTGTAATAAGATCCCTTCCAAGCTGTCCCCAGTCCACACCATCAAAGGCGCTCTGCAGTCCGCTCAAGAATCCAAGTGCCACGTTTGGAAGGAATGTCGGCAGAGCAGTCAGTATTCCGAATATCAGCTGGCTGATGACCTGGAAGCCTGTCGTGATGATCTGCGGAAGATTCGTGATGATCGCCCTTGCGATATTTCCGACAAGGCTGCCGAAATTCTGCGCCAGTGTAGGCAGGTTCTCCTGTGTTCCTTCCCAGAGTTTAAGCAGGATTTGTCCTCCGCTTTCCATTACATCCGGTATGTGTTGAATAATGCCTTCAATAAATTGCGGGATCACTTCTGCCCCATAGGAGACAACCTCAGAAACTGCTGCGGAAATCGACGGGATCAGATTGCCATAAAGGAAGGTCTGAAAGCTTTCTTCGAATGCGGACATGGATTCTGCCAGTCCCTCGCCATTTGCGATCGCTCCCACTACATTCTCTGCCGCGGCCTTCATTGCATCAAAAGACCCGGAAACCGTGCTGGATGCATTCTCTGCAGCCGTTCCCGTAAAGCCAAGTTCTGTTTGGATTACGTGGATCGCATTGTAGACGTCCGCTAGATTATCGATGTTGTACTCCACACCGCTGATTGCCTGTGCATCCTGGAGTAATCTCTCCATCTCCTCCCGTGTGCTGCCATAGCCGAGACTAAGTGTATCCAGCATGTCGTAGTTCTGCTCTGTAAATCCCTGATAGGCTTCTTTCAGAGTAGAAAGGGAGGTTCCTGTCTTTGCATAGTTGTCTGCCATATCGGCAATAGCAGTGCTTGCCGCTTCTGCCGCCTTGGTGACATCTCCGCCCAGTGCATCCACTAAAGATCCGGCAAGGCTTGTCGCCTCTGACAGATAATCCTTTGCAGACATGCCGACATCCTGATAGGCCGTCTTTGCCTTCTCCCTGATCGCGTCTGCCGCATCTCCGAATGAATTTTCGAGGTCTGTGCCGAGCGAGTCAAACTGCGCCTTTATGCTGTCAAATGCTCCTGTCACAAAGCCTTTTACTGCCTCCGGAATGGAAGCAATGACTTTACCGATCATCGGGATCAGGTTATGAAATAAGAAATTAGATACCGTAGAAGCGAGCTCTTCCAGACAGGGCCCGACATTTTCCCCCAGTGCCATAGCACCGAGTGCATTCTCCGCTGCGGCCTTCATCATATTGAAAGAACCCGATACAGTCGTCGAAGCTTCCAGGGCTGTCGTTCCTGTGATGTTCAGATCTTCCTGGATCACATGGATCGCCTCGTAGACATCAGATAGATTACTGATGTCATATTTTACGCCGCTGATCTTCTGCGCATCCTTCAGGAGCCTCTTCATCTCCGCCTGTGTGCCGCCATAGCCAAGCTTTAAGTTATCCAGCATGGTATAGTTCTGCTTTGCAAAGCCCTGATAGGCGTTCTGGATATCCTGCAGGTTGGTGCCCATCTTGTTGGAGTTGTCTGCCATGTCAGTGATCGCGGTATCTGTTACCTCTGCTGCTTTGGTGACGTCTCCACTCAGTGATGACACTAAGGCGGCCGAAAAGCTTGTTGCCTGCTCCATGTACTGGTTCGCAGATACGCCCGCGGTCTTATATGCTTTTTTTGCATTTTCGATCACGATCTCAGACGCATCCCCCATGCTATTGGCGAAGAGAGTCTGAACGCCGCCGATCGACTGTTCCAGATCGGCGCCGGCTGAAACTGCTGCAGAGATTCCCTTTACAATGGTCTCCCCTATCTTGGCCGCTGCTATGATACCGACAACCTTCGAAACAAGGCCATTGCCGAGCAGACTTCCGGCAGAATCTCCCGCCGCACTGGCTTCTCCGCCCATCGCGCTTGATATAGAGCCGGATATTCCTTTTGTGGTTGGTACGATCTGCACATATGCTGTTGCTATATTTGCCATATCTTCTACCTCTCAGAATTCCATGCTTTCCGGAATTCCTCCGGGCTGTTAAATGTCATAGTGTCTTCGTCCTTCTTCTCTTTAAGCAAAAGCTCAGAGAGCATCGTCGGACGGTTTTTATTTTTCGCGCCGTCTGCAGTCTTTGACCACCAGAGCAGAGAAAGGCGGTCTACTGCCATAGCGCGCAGCAGATAATCGATCGGAACATTCAGACCGTTTATCTTTGTTTTTATCCTGCTGTTTTCCCTTAAACCGACAGCGAGCACTGCCACCGTTCGGAGTGGAAGTGCCCGCAGGTCATAGATATGATAAGTCTCTGCCATATCGCAGAGCAGAGCTTCACGATCAAACCGGTACATGCCGGCAAGGGTCATCAGTTTTTTGTTTCGTTCGTTGCCTCAAAGATCTCCTGCAGAGATTCGAGCATCAGTTTGATTGACACCCTCTTTCTCCCTGTAACCTTTTTGATGTGTTCCTTGAGCTCTTCCTTCTGCTCTTTCCCCAAGACATCGTTGAACACCCCGTCAACTCCTGCCAGCTTTCCCTGATCTAACTCAGAAAGCCTGATCAGGAGGTCGTAGTCGTCGACCACGTCATCATCCAGTTCAAAATTAAAACCTGTCTTTGTTGTACCTTTGATCATTTCGCCCTTATTTCCTTTCTTATCCGATATACTCGTAATGTGTGTTGCCTTCTGTGTCCGGCTCGCAGCCGATCGTGATCTCATAGCCTACCGCATCAGAGTCGCCGTAGGTGATGTCTCCGACCTCTGTCAGTACCGCGGAAGGAACCACGATCCTCTTCTTTGTGCCGCCTCTTAAGAGCATATCGAAGACATAGGACATGGAATCGCCCTCTTCCGAGTTTGCTTTCAAGGTGACCTTACCGTCCTCGCTTACTGTTACATTTTCGCTGCCGTAGACTGTTTTGAGTACTTCGCTGTTCAACGCTTCCAGAAGTGTAAACTGGAAGGTATCGTCCTTCTCTGTCAGGGTTCTGAGTACCGGATCACCGCCCCATGCATTAATAGTGTCATAGGAAGGTGAGTTGCTGTTCACCACACCCGAGTCTGAGATATAGCCCAGATCAACAAAGCTTACGTCCAGTTTGTCTCCTGTATCCGTTGGCAGCGTTGTGCCGACCGGCGCCACATGCACCCAGCCTGCCAGCTTATTAGGTTTACCTGTTGTTACATTTGCCGATGTTCCCATTTTTTTCCTCCTCATTCAAAATGAGTGATATCAAATACCGCCTGGTATCTGTATCTTTTTGTTGTTGTGTCCGTATAGTTATAATCCGAGTTCAGGTCACACGAAGAGACATTCTCCAGTCCCGGAAGCTCCTCCATTGCCAGGATCACCTTCTCATTCAGCTTGACCGCCTCGAGCAGGCTTCCGGCATAGGACTGCACTGCGATCGTTGCCGACCGGATGTAGTTTTGTGTGGAAGAGCCTGTCTTCTCCACGATGCAGAAGCTCTTCTCTGCCTTCTCCGGCACCTCCGCATAGACCGGAATGCTCAGATTCTCTGATAGATATTTAATAATTACCGCTTCGATCATTTGCTTCCTATCGCATTTAATAAGGTATTATGCTTCAGGTTGCTATAGTAGGCCTTGTCTGTCTCCGCTCCCACAGAGCAGTTGCACCTTGTCTTTCCGACATAGGTGTCCATCCTATAACCCTCGCCGCAGGCGTCTAATACACCCCTTGCGACTTCTTCTATGGCTCCCTGGCAGTCATACTTTAAAAGCTCCTCCATTCCGCCTTTGTTCAGTTTGATCGTTACCTTAGCCATCGTATGCCTCCACGTTGATCTTCCTGTGCCACCGTGTCGGGACATTCTCCTCGATCCCTTCTATTGGAAAGCTGATCGTCTTCCAGGTTCTCCCGAAGAACTGCACCTTCTTGTCTGTCCAGTCATGCCGGTCTCCTTTTGGGATCGCCATGGAATAGACCGCATGCTTTCCGTAAAGCTCCGTGCTCTGGATCTTCTCGTCTGCCGTTGTCGGCATGACCAGGACTCCTTCGACCTCTTCCCACTTAGTCTCGTAGATGGGCTGGTTGAACTCATCCCTCCCGCTTTGGCTTTTTTCTTCCAAAAGAACCGTGATAGTCTTAAACATGATCAAATTCCTCCAGCGGCGAATGCATCCCGATGCGGTTCCCGACTCCCAGAAGCTTCTTGTCAAGCTTCGCAAGGTAAAGTTCACCGGTCGAACCGTTCCCCATCGTCCATGTCTGGGAATATCCAAGAGCCGACATAGAGCCCTGCGTTGCCCCGATCGGGGAGCAGTCGTCCCCGCTTCCAAGTGCGCGGATGACCATGTTGCAGGAAACGATCAGTTTCGCTTCCTCCGGAGCATCCTTGCCGTAAGCGTCCACGATGATGGCTGCGTCTTCCAGCAGGGCAGAGCAGACTTCTTTCTCCTCATCACTGAGGATACGTCTTACTCTCTTTTCCACATCTTCCACACCTGCGTACATTTAACCACTCCTTTTTCCGGCTGCATCCGTCTTTCTGGCTGTCTTTGCCTTCTGCGTGCTCTTCTTCTCTTCTAACGGCGTAAAGGCCGCAGAGTCCAACACGCGGTCAGACTCCACGACTGTGTCCGTATCCTTATAACGGTACTTCATGCCTTAAGCTCCTTTTTTGATCAGGGCGAAAGCCTTCTCATCCAGGATGCCGATGCCGTAGACGATCTCAGCCCGAAGGGCGATCTGGTTCGCTCTCTGAAGGTCACCCAGACCATCCGGATCACCAAACTCGATCAGGTGCGCGCCGATGGATCTCTGCACGCCCCAGCGGATCGCATCGAACTGGCCAACGATACCGAGAAGGCCGGATTCTGTCTTGATCTCGTTCTTTGCGGAAACGGTATCGGAGACAGCAGCGTTCATGCCCAGGAAGTTGGTCACCTGCTGACCGAAGCCGAGCTCAGGATAGAGTCTTCTGCCCTCTGCATCCTTCTGGGTGGAAATACCGAAGGAAAGGGAAGGATCCATCGCGATGCCTGCCGGATTGTAGCCGGAACCGATGACGAGGGAAGCCGCAGCTTCAACGACTGTCTCGTAGTCTGTGCCGGAAAGCGTTGCTGACTGGCTCGCATCGATCAGGCCGCTTGTGACCTGTGCTGATACGGTACCTGTGAGCGGGTTGATCTTATGGATCGCTACAAGGTCGAGTGCTCTGCCAAGGGCGATGCCGGCATTGTCTGCCAGGTCCTGCAGGATGCCGATCTGGGTGTCTTCATCTGCCCACTGTACCTCGTTGGAATATCTCATGGTTACCTGCAGCTTGAAAGGGTTGATAACCTTCGGCTCATACTTAGCCGGAGTCTCGTTCTTATTGACGCCCTCGC
>CAVHNP010000072.1:0-10932 GCA_963637505.1 Prevotella sp. CAG:279 | reverse complement strand
GGAAGAGATTTCAATCTCTTCCCAATTTTTTTGCCAACTAAAATTTTACTCTAAGGCCTTATTCCTAGTCCCTTACAAAAGCAAGCACTTCTTTATAGGAAAGAGATCCGCCGAAAAGATCCAGACTGCTTCCGATCGTGACATTCACCCTGCCGGCTCCGGCCTGCTTCAATCTTCTGATATCTTCAAAATCACGAACCCCTCCGGCATAAGTAACGGGCAATCCTTCATACCTTCCTAAAAGCTCTGCCACAGCAAGCTCGATCCCCTGCTGTTTTCCTTCCACATCTGCTGCATGAATCAGATATTCATCCGCATATGCTTCCAGCTTTTTCAAAAGATCGGCAGTCAGCTTTTCTTCCGTCATCTTCTGCCAGCGATCCGTTACGATATAGTAAGCATCTTCTTTTTTCTTACAGCTCAAGTCCAGAACGATATGCTCTCTTCCGACTGCCTTCTTCAGCTTCTCGAGCTTCTCATAATCGATGATCCCATCCCGAAAAACATAGGAAGTAACGATCACATGACTGGCTCCTGCCTGCAAAAAGCTCTCCGCATTCTCAGCCGTGATCCCACCGCCGATCTGCAGGCCGCCAGGAAAACTTCGAAGCGCCTTCAGGGCTTCTTTTTTTGTTGCCTCATAATAGTCTGTTCCCGCTTTGTTCAAAAGAATGACATGGCCGCCATAGAGGCCGTCTTCCTTGTAAAGGCCGGCATAATAAGCCGCATCCTGCTCCGCGACGAAATTATCCTTTGCCTGGTTTCCTTCATCCTGAAGGGAGGAACCGACGATCTGTTTTACTTTTCCGTTATGAATATCGATACAGGGTCGAAACTCCATTGAATTCCTCCTATTTTCTGATTTTTCCTTTGCAAAAAGAGTTCTTTAAGGACTCTTTCCTTAAAAATCAACAAAATTTATAATATCACAGCTTCAGATGCCATTGTTCATTTTTTTTAAAAATCGGCCTAAAAGAAGTCGCTTTTTTTACAATCGTTACATTGACCTTTATTTTCTGATTCGCTATAATTATTAAAATGTTACGTAAGGGCAAAAAATCTAAACAGAATTTTTTGTCCTTATCTTTAACTATGGTTTATTTAAAAGAGAAAGAGAGGCAGAGAATGGCAACGATTATTGGCGATAGCATTACATTCGATGACGTGCTTCTGGTTCCGGGATATTCCGAGGTTACCCCGAATATGATCAATCTCGAAACACGTCTTACGAAGAAGATCAAACTGAACATCCCTATGCTCAGCGCAGGAATGGATACAGTTACAGAGCACCGCATGGCAATTGCAATGGCAAGACAGGGCGGTATTGGTATCATTCATAAGAATATGTCTATCGAAGCACAGGCTGACGAAGTAGATAAGGTAAAACGTTCCGAGCACGGTGTCATCACCGATCCCTTCTACCTCTCTCCTGAACATACTCTCCAGGATGCGGATGACCTTATGGCCAA
Source organism: Prevotella sp. CAG:279 (assembly GCA_963637505.1). GTDB lineage: Bacteria > Bacillota > Clostridia > Lachnospirales > Lachnospiraceae > RUG14243. Next base: position 9,463 of record CAVHNP010000072.1, on the reverse strand, counting down.
GTTCCGTATCTCCGGTGTACCGATCACAGAAGGCAAACAGCTGGTCGGCATCATCACAAACCGTGATCTTAAATTCGAAGAAGATTACAGCAAGCAGATCAAAGAATGCATGACCACTAAGGAGAAGCTGATCACAGCTAAGGAAGGCATCACTCTTGATGAAGCCAAGAAGATCCTTGCAAAAGGTCGTATCGAGAAGCTTCCTCTGGTTGATGACAACTTCAACCTCAAGGGTCTGATCACCATCAAGGATATCGAGAAGCAGATCAAATATCCGCTTTCCGCAAAGGATGAGAAGGGTCGTCTTCTCTGCGGTGCAGGTGTTGGCTTTACCGCTAACATGATGGATCGTATCGCTGCTCTTGTTGATGCTCAGGTCGATGTTATCGTACTTGACTCTGCTCACGGTCATTCCAAGAACGTACTGGATGCCGTTACAAGAATCAAGGATCGCTGGCCGGATCTGCAGGTGATTGCCGGAAACGTTGCAACAGGCGCCGGATGCAAGGCTCTGATCGAAGCAGGTGCTGACTGCGTTAAGGTTGGTATCGGACCCGGTTCTATCTGTACGACACGAGTTGTTGCCGGTATCGGTGTTCCGCAGATCTCTGCAGTTATGGAATGCTATGAGGCAGCAAAGGAAACCGATACACCGATCATCGCCGATGGTGGTATCCAGTTCTCCGGTGATATGACAAAGGCTCTTGCAGCAGGTGCGGACACCTGTATGATGGGTTCCCTCTTCGCAGGATGTGATGAGAGCCCGGGAAACTTCGAGATCTACCAGGGACGTAAATACAAGGTATACCGTGGCATGGGTTCTATCGCAGCTATGGAGAACGGCTCCAAGGATCGTTACTTCCAGGAAGATGCAAGAAAGCTTGTTCCGGAAGGTGTTGAAGGTCGAGTTGCTTACAAGGGAAGCGTAGAAGATACCGTATTCCAGCTGCTTGGTGGCATCCGTTCCGGTATGGGCTACTGTGGCGCTCCTACGATCAAGGATCTCCAGCAGAACAGCAAGTTCGTTCGTATTTCTTCTGCTTCACTTAAGGAATCTCATCCGCATGATATTCACATCACAAAGGAAGCGCCGAACTACAGTATCGATGCTTAATTATCTTTTTAAATAAACAGCCTTTGCTGCGGGCGAAATGGCAGCAAACACCCCTCTTTCGATGTGAGTCGAAGGAGGGGTGTTTTTGATACAAAAAACTCCGCGAGCCTGATGACTCGCGGAGCAAAACTTTTCTTAATTCATTGGTACATCCGTCCTAAGAGCGATCGCGATATTGATCGCATGATCGGAGCATCTCTCCAGATCCGTACAGATATCCGTAAATACGACGCCGCCGATCGGGTCACAGGTATTATCCATCAGTCGCTTTACATGATTATCGATCAAAAGCTCCTGCAGATCATCTACCTTATCCTCTAAGGCATCTGCCTCCGGCATCTTGGCAAAATCTTCGTTTACAAAGATCTCCGTACAGATATCAAGTGAAGCAAGGGTTGCTTCTCCCAGCTCTTTTAATTCTTCCAGAGCCTTTGGAGAAAGCTCGGAATTATTCGCATCCATCTTCTCGGCATATTCGATGATATTTTCCGCATGATCGGAAATTCTCTCGTAATTGGATGCAACCAGCGTCAGCTTTGAAACACGGAAGGTATCTCTTTCTGAAAGCTGAAGGGCTCTCATATTAACCAGTCTCTCGGAAATCTCATTGGTAAGGAAATCTACAATACTCTCTGTTTCCTCTACCTCTGCGTATTTCTTGGGATCTCTTGTCAAAAATGCATCCATAGCCACTGCTACGTTGTTTCTGGCAAGACCACCCAGACGTCCGAGTTCCATCATAGCCTGACGAATGGCCACCTCCGGCATACCGGTAGGATCATCTGCCATATAGACCAGCTGTTTTTCTTTCTCTGCCCTGGTCTCCTCCGGCAGTACAGGAATCACCTTATTGGCAATCGCAACAATATAATTTGTAAAAGGCAGCATGATCAATACAGCCACGATTGCAAAGATGGTATGGGTATTTGCGATCTGTCTGGCAACATTGTTCGGGGAAATACCCTGGATCAGATTCAGGATCTGCGGGAAGATCGTGATCAAGGTTGTCAGGATCACTGCTCTGAAAAGGTTAAAGATCAGATTCAGGATCGCTGTACGTTTACCGTTACGGTTGGTCGTAAAACCTGCCAGAATATTCGGTGTAACGGAACCGATCGCCGCACCGATGATCAGGTAAACTGCCGTGTGATATTCCAGGATCCCCTGAACGGCAAAGGCCTGAAAAATAACCGTCGATGAGGAAGAACTCTGCAAAAGTGCCGTAAAGCCCACACCAAAGAGAATGGCGATAAAGGGATTGGACAAAGCAGAAAGGAAATTAATGAAGCCTTCACTCTCTGCCAAAGGTGCAATTACTTCCTTGATCATCGCAATACCGACGAAGAGCATACCAAAGCCCATGATAACAGAGCCGATATGCTTATAGAAATCCTTTTTCAGGAACATATTCATGATACATCCGACAAAAAGGATAATGGGTGCAATCGCTGAAATATTAAAGGCTGTAATCTGGGCTGTGATCGTGGTACCGATATTGGCACCCATGATAACACCGATCGCCTGCGTCAGAGACATCAGACCAGAACTTACAAAACCAATTACCATCATGTCTGTTGCAGAAGAACTCTGCACCAGTACCGTTACCAGAAGTCCCATCAAAACTGCTTTGACTTTGTTGGAGGTTACATTCTCCAGAATGTCACGCAGCTTATCTCCTGCCGCATTCCTGAGTCCGGATGACATGATGCTCATACCAAACAAAAAGAGACCTACGCCACCCAGTAAATAGAATACCTGATATACAGTCATACTTTTACTCTCCTATACCCCATATGATGTACAACCCAGTCATATTTAGAATACATCAAAAAAAGTCTCTTTGTAAAGCATTGATAAACTGTTTGTAAATTCTATTGAAATTTCATGCAAAGTTTCCCCTCAGATAAACAATATGCTGATTTTTGATCGAAAAAAGGAAAGCGCATGTATTCCTACATGGCTTCCCTTTTTTCAAGTAGTATAAGGATAATCTTTGATGTCCTTATTTTCATATGAAAACCGCCTTAGCGGGGACACCCGAACCGGTGTCAGGATCATACCCTTCTGCCGTAATCAAAATCACCGACAGAAAAGAGGGCTTAGATCCATATCTATTTATCTTCTATCTGATTAGCTGAATAAAGCAGTTGACAGATATCTGTCTCCGTTATCCGGAAGAAGGGCAACAATTGTCTTACCCTTATTCTCCGGGCGAGCTGCCAGAATAGCTGCTGCCTTCAGAGCTGCACCGGAAGAAATACCAACCAGTACACCTTCATTTACTGCAAAACGCTTGCCTTCTTCGAAAGCATCATCGTTCTCAATGGCAATGACTTCATCATAGACCTTTGTATCAAGAGTATCCGGAACGAAACCTGCTCCGATACCCTGAATCTTATGTGCACCGGCCTTACCTTCAGAAAGAACCGGGCTTGTAGCCGGCTCTACTGCAACGATCTTCACATCCGGATTCTGCTCTTTCAGATACTGGCCAACACCTGTTACAGTTCCACCTGTACCTACGCCTGCAACGAAAATATCTACCTTTCCGTCTGTCTGCTCCCAGATCTCCGGACCTGTTGTAGCCTTATGAGCTGCCGGGTTAGCCGGATTTACAAACTGTCCAAGGATAACAGATCCTTCGATCTCCTTGTTCAGCTCATCTGCCTTTGCGATGGCGCCCTTCATTCCCTTTGCACCTTCTGTCAGAACCAGCTCCGCACCGTATGCTTTCAGAAGATTTCTTCTCTCAACGCTCATGGTATCCGGAAGAGTCAGGATTGCTTTGTAACCCTTTGCAGCTGCTACTGCCGCAAGTCCGATACCGGTGTTACCGCTTGTCGGCTCGATGATGGTAGCGCCTGGTTTTAAGATGCCCTTCTCTTCTGCATCCTGGATCATTGCTACTGCAATACGATCCTTTACAGATCCGGCCGGGTTAAAGCCTTCTAGCTTAGCAAGGATGGTAGCTCCTTCAACGCCTGCTGCCTTTGCATAACGGTCAACCTGTACGATCGGTGTCTTTCCTACCAGTTCAAGTGTGCTCTTTTTAATGTCTGCCATTGTTTTGTCCTCCTTCAATGAAAAAGATTATCCTCTGGTCCTACTACAATATGTGAACCATCATTTCCTATCCCTATAGAAGAGTGGGTTCTTTTTTTGTTTTCCTACTAATCCGATAGGATTGTCTCAACTTGATGTTATTATATTTCTAATACGCCCCTTTGTCAACACTATTTTCATTTCTTTTTCGTCTCTTTTCTTCTCTTTTCACCTCTCTTCTCTTGCTTCTTCCCTTTCGGATGTTATAATATTTTGGATATTATGTTTTAATCTATGGAGGACTACTATGAAAAAATTCTTAGATGAATTCAAAGCCTTCGCCATGCAGGGTAATGTCATGGATATGGCAATCGGTGTTGTTATCGGTGCTGCTTTCAAGGCAATCATCGATTCTCTTGTAAATGATATCATCAACCCGATCATCGGTCTGGTTGGCGGAACCGACCTCAGCGGCTATGTATTAAACATTCTGGGCGTTGATCTTCGTTATGGTTCCTTTATTTCTGCAGTGATCAACTTCGTTCTGGTTGCTCTGGTTCTTTTCCTTGTTGTGAAATCCTTTAACAAGGCAAAGTCCCTGCGGAAGAAGGAAGAGATCGAGGAAGCACCGACAGAGAAGGAATGCCCCTACTGCAAGAGCAAGATCGCCATTGCAGCAACCCGCTGCCCCCAGTGTACATCTAAGCTGGAAGGCTTTCAGGGGATAGATTAAAAACAGAATTGTAAGACGAGGTTTCAAGATGCAAAAAGGAAGAGGCTGCAGCCTCTTCCTTTTTGCATCTTAACCTAGTTCATCATACTCATCCAGAAAACTATGTTCTACGTCATCTTTATGATAGCCTATGATTGTCCTGAGATTGACATTCTCCACACTACGAAAAATATTCTGCTCGATATAAGGGCTCTTTTCCCGAAGATGAGCGATCAGATCCTTTACCTCTGCCCTCTTTGAGGTCTTTTTCAGACCGCAGACATCTGCTTCGAAACGGCAGGCACAACGGATAAAGGTCAGATCATTGTGTTTTGCCCAGCGTTTTACATCTTCCTCCCTTACCAGATATAAGGGGCGGATCAACTGCATCCCTTCAAAATTCTGGCTATGCAGCTTGGGCATCATGGTCTCTACCTTTCCGCCGTAAAGCATTCCCAGAAGGATGGTTTCGATCACATCGTCATAATGATGTCCTAAGGCGATTTTATTGCAACCTAAGGCCTTAGCATTGGCATATAAGGCGCCTCTGCGCATTCTGGCACAAAGATAACAGGGACTCTTCTCGATACCGAAGACGATATCATAAATATCGCTGTCAAACATCGTCAGGGGAATCCCCATCTTCCTTGCATTATCGATGATCATCTCCCTGTTTTCCTTGCTGTAACCGGGATCCATACAAAGATAAATTGCCTCAAAGGGAACCGGGCCGTGCTTCTGCAGCTCCTGTACTACCTTTGCAGTCAGAAAGGAATCCTTTCCGCCTGAAATGCAGACGCAGACCTTATCTCCTTCCTGAATCAGGTCGTAGGTACGAACCGCCTTTGTTACCTTACTCCAAAGTTCCTTGCGGAACTTCTTGATAATGCTTCTTTCAATCTCCTGTGTTTTTACTCTTGCTTCTTCTCCCTCATAAGGCCGAATATGAAGGTATTCTACCTTTCCGTCGGTATCCTTATAAGGAAGACTCTTCTTCACTTCTTCCACTCACTTTTCCTTCTTTATTTATTCCCCTGCCCTGTCAAAAAGGGCTTTTTGCTTTTTCTGCTGTCTCTTATCCTTATACATTGAAACGGAAAAGAATGACATCGCCGTCTTTTACAACATATTCCTTACCTTCCATTCCGACAATTCCTTTTTCTCTGGCTGCAGAAAGGCTTCCGTTATCCAGAAGATCCTGATAATTAACTACCTCAGCCTTGATAAATCCTCTCTCGAAGTCCGTATGAATCTTACCGGCTGCCTGAGGTGCCTTTGTTCCCTTTTTGATCGTCCAGGCACGACACTCATCCTCACCTGCGGTCAGGAAAGAAATCAGACCCAGAAGAGAATAGCTTGCTGCTACCAGCTTATCCAGTCCGCTGGAGCTGACACCAAGATCCTCGAGGTATTCCTTCTTTTCATCCTCGTCAAGATCTGCCAGTTCCTGCTCGATCTGGGCACAGATAACAAATACTTCAGCCCCTTCTTCTGCTGCCATCTCACGTACCTTGGCAACATGCTCATTTCCGGCACCGTCATCTGCCAGATCATCCTCTGCCACATTTGCCGCATAAATTGTTGGCTTTGCGGTAAGAAGGTTATAGCCCTTAAACCAGATCTGGCTATCTTCATCCTCAGGCAGCTCGAAGGTTCTGGCCATCTTGCCATCCTCCAGATGTGCTTTCACTGCCTCAACCAGCTCCAGCTCTTTTGCCAGAGTCTTATCCATCCTTGCCTGCTTGGAAATCTTGGCGATTCGGCGATCCAGGATCTCAATATCAGAAAAGATCAACTCCAAATTAATGGTCTCAATATCACGAGCCGGATCAATAGAACCATCTACATGAATGATATTGGTATCCTCGAAACAACGAACGACATGCACGATCGCATCTACCTCACGGATATTGGCCAGGAACTGGTTGCCCAGACCTTCTCCCTTGCTGGCTCCCTTTACAAGGCCGGCGATATCTACGAATTCGATCGTTGCCGGTGTTACCTTCTTGGTATGATAAAGCTCTCCCAGCTTTACGATTCTCTCATCCGGAACTGCCACGATACCTACATTCGGATCAATGGTAGCAAAGGGATAGTTTGCAGACAGGGCTCCTGCCTTTGTCAGAGAGTTGAATAATGTACTCTTACCTACATTAGGAAGTCCGACGATACCTAATTTCATGTTCTATGTCCTCCTTAAAAGATGCAGAAAAGAATCCGGACAAGGGGATTCTTCTGTTTTCTTGATTTATATTTACGCAGGCGAGCTGCCATGCGGCCATGCTTTTGGCTTTTCATAGAAAAAGCCCCAAAATAGCACAATAATGGTACTACAAAGGAGCTTAAATTTCAATCTGTCTTTAATCCGTAAAGATTACCGGTTACTGTCAGGTAATTATTGTCAGGCCATTATGCCTTGGCACGACTGCCTGTAATACTACTAATATAATCGTCAATATCCTGCACAATGCATTGATCTCCCATTGTGTGCAGTGATTCAAAATACTTTGTGATATACCCATAGATACCATACTCGTCAAAAGTCTTTGCCACATCAGCACCGGAAAGCCCTTTGAAATGACGATACCGTTCCATACAGTAAATCAAAAAATTTGATTCTTTGCTCATCTTTCACGCCTCCTCCGGGTAATCATAGGAGCCTGTCAGAAGCTCATCCTGATACATGGTATACAGTGTCATCGGACCATAATGCCACAATTTTGATTTTTCATCTGAAAGCTCCTGATAAAGCTTCGACTGGTAAAAGCTGGAAATCGCTTTATTATCGTCCACATTGCTGTTTTTTGTAATCTGTTCAATAATGGGCGGCACAATAATTGCCAGCATTGCGCTGAACTGATCTTCATTCATACAAGCTCCCTCCCTTCAAAATGCAGATATTGCAGGGATTTTTCTGTTGCAAACACTAGCTGATTAAACAGTTTCCGAATCTTGAGTGCTGCCAGTGTCTGTTCCTTATCCAGTACTCCGGTCATATAGAGGGTAATGGTGCGGTATACATCATCATTTGCCACCGCGCCATAAATCATGTCATGCTGCTTTCCCTGATAGATTCCCTGACGATTCGCAGCCACAAAATCCAACCACGCTTCATCCGGACTGTCAAAGCGTAGCAAACTGCATTTCTTGAAAGCCACTGCTTCCTCAACGGAGTAAATATTCAGCGTAGCGGCTCCAGTTTTGCGGCGGTCAGTAACCTTTTGAGCAAAGTTCACCGCCTGATCGCGGTTAGTAGTGGTATAAAATCCAAAACCGAAATCCAGATAGCGATTTTGCCGGACAAGTTTTGGATGTTCTACGGTAACATTACTTCCATGATATAAAATCATTGCAACCTCTTTCTCTTATTTCTTTCACATCTCGGTTCTTGCCTCGATGTTAGCGCTCGTTCTCTCTGGAACAATGTCATACCATGTTGTCAGCACATTTGAATTCAATTTCTGCATCTTTTTTATCTCACGAGACGCTTTATAAATATCTGTTTCCAAATATTCTTGTGGCAATAATGCCACTTCATTCTTTGTCTCTTTTACCGCTAAAGGGTTTGATTCTTCATCCTCAATCAACTTCAGATAGTTAGCATATAATTCCGGACAGTTAGCTTTTAACAATGCCGGTACAGTTGGATATACAAGTTTGTTAACAATATCAGATGCCCAATAACTTCGTACCGTCATATCTACTGGATTTACATATACATGGTTATGAAAATCAATGTCAATGATACAGCCATGAATCCATCCACTTCCACCAATTTTTCTAATTTCATCAGCAATGCTTTCCTGATAAGCTGTATATTTTTTCAAAGGTGTTTCAATAGATGCAATCATTGCATCCATATTATCATAGTAATAATTCACATCTTTTGCATCTAACTTTTTCAATGCTCCGCCATTCAACATCGACAGTGAACCTGTCTTTGTTTCATGAATAAAACAGTAATACCCCTTCTTTTTCAGCATATACAGAATATTAACCTGTCTATTAAAAGTCATTGAGATATTCTTTCCACGAGAAAAATCTTGATATTCCTGAGATGTAATTTCATATATGCCATCTTCATAGTCACCAAAATAATCATATTCTCCATCCATCAAGAAACTTTTCAATCCCAATTTTCGTTCTGCTTTTACAACTTTAGGATCTAAAGCAAATTCGTTTGGAACATTTCTTACTTCCAATTCTCCTGTCTTTAATTTTCAATAATACTTTTTACATCTGACTTTACCTTGTCAGAATTAGTTATAGTGTTCAACTGTTTCTTCCTCTAACGAAAATCTTTTTTTAAATAAATTACTCCCACGGCATAATATTCGTTATTTTCATATCCCACCCCAGAAAATATCAAAACATCAGTCGCATCTGATGCCATTCAACGTTTCCATGCGTGGATTTATCGGACACGCCTTCGTCCTCAAAGCCAAATTTCGCATAATAGTGAACCAGTTTTTCTTTACAGGTAAGCACAAGTCCCTTTCTTCCCTGCTTCCTGGCATCGTCAATAGCACGGGAAATCAACTCCCCGGCATATCCATGTTTACGGTAATCCGGCAAGGTATTGACCCCAAAAATCA
>CAVHNP010000071.1:0-11016 GCA_963637505.1 Prevotella sp. CAG:279 | reverse complement strand
ATACAGCTGTCTTACATCCTGTGTAAGAATGTCTGTGATAGTGAGCGAACATCAGCGCAAGGTAACCTGCGTAACGGCAAACACCTTCATGATCACGACCGCACATGAAGACTCTATCTTCCGGTACGAATACGTCATCGAAGATTGTCAGAGACTCAACATCACCGATCTTTGCGAACGGAGCGTCAAGGTGCTTTCTCTGGTGATGCAGTCCCGGAAGAGCCATCAGCTTAACGCCATCCCAGTCAGCCGGAAGAGCGAATGCTACTGCATAATCCTTATCTTCTGCATCCATGAACTTTGTCGGGTTAACGATGATCTCATCTACGTACGGTGCATTGGAGTTACAGATCTTAGCACCACGAACGATGATACCCTTACATGGCTTACCATCAACACCGATACCATCTACGTTAGTTTCTACTACATGTACGAACTGATCCGGATCCGGCTGCTGATGAGCTCTCTTATATTTCTTATTTCTGGAGCCCTTAACGTCAGTCTGTGCACAGTTAACTACAAGATCGTGTTCCTGAACATACTTGATGTACTTTTTCAGTCTCTCATGGTAGTTTGTGCCGCAAGCCTGATCACAGTCATATGTTACGGAATACAGAGCGTTCATTGCATCTGTACCCATGCATCTCTGCATACATCCACCTACTCTGTGGCAGATCAGACGAGTCATAAGCTGTTTCTTCAGCAGATCGTCGATAGACTGGTTGATGTGGCAGCATCTGTTGTGTACGCCATCTTTGTCATCGATCACGCAAACATCAGCATAATCCGGGTCATTTGCTGTGTCATAGCACTGTTTCATAACATAAGCGCCGCCTTTAACCCAGTCAGCCAGATCTCTTTCAGCACCCTGCTTGCCGTTAGAACGGTCAACCTTCTCACCGTGAAGGTATACGTTCGGTTTCATCTTGAGCATTCTCTCTTTGTACTGCTCATAGGTTCCGATTGCCATAGTAAATAGACCTCCTTGTAAAACCTTAAACCTGTTATTTTTATTAACTGATTAACGTCTCAGTTACATTAATTATAGCGTTTCATTTTACGGTTTTCAACAAACTTTTATTAGTTGAAACTATGTCGCAAGCATTTAGGCTTATCGATCAAAATATGTTGATGGCTAATTTCAGCCATAAAGGTCGAGATCATAGCAGGCTTTTTATACATTTAGGCAAACAATGAGCCGGGAAACCATGCATAACACGGTTGCCCGGCTCATTGCCTCGCATCGCTGCTATATAAATTGAAAAGACGCTTGCTATCCTTTTATTTTACGGTATTTGCCTTGATCATTTCTGTCAGCTTCGGCACGATCTTATTCAGATCGCCTACAATACCAAGATCTGCAACATCAAAGATTGGAGCAGATTCTTCCTTATTAATAGCAATAATATAATCAGACTCTTCCATACCGGCTACATGCTGGATTGCTCCGGAAATACCGATTGCGAAGTAAACTGTCGGTCTTACTGTCTTACCGGTCTGTCCTACCTGCAGCTCCTTCGGCTTCCAGCCGGAATCTACTACAGCACGGGAGCAGCTGACTGTACCGCCGACTGCCTCAGCCAGATCCTCAAGGATCTTGAAGTTCTCAGGGCTGCCGACTCCACGGCCTCCGGATACAAGGATCTTCGCATCCTGAATATCTACAGCATTGTTTACAGCCTTTACTACTTCCAGAATCTCAACATATTTGTTGTCCGGTGTAAAGCCCGGGTTATATTCGATCACTTCTGCCCTAGCACCCTCGATCGGTGTGATCTTCTGCATAACTCCGGGTCTTACGGTTGCCATCTGAGGACGGTGATCCGGGCAAGCGATCGTAGCAATGGTATTGCCTCCAAAAGCCGGTCTTGTCATCAGAAGCTGGTTCGGTTTCTGATCTTTTCCGACAAGCGGGAAATTACCGATCTCCAGCATGGTACAATCTGCTGTCAGACCTGTTCCGACTCTGGCAGATACTCTCGGGCCGAGATCACGGCCGATCGCGGTTGCACCTACCAGAAGGATCTCCGGTTTAAATTTATCGATCACAGAAGACAAAGCATGAGTATAAGGCTCTGTTCTGTATACTTCCAGTTCAGGATCATCTACAAGGATCACCTTATCTGCGCCATAAGCTGCAAGCTGATCTGCCAGATCCTTTACCTGATAACCAAGCAAAACTGCTGTTACTTCGGTATGCAGCGGTTCTGCCAGTTCTTTTGCCTTTCCGAGAAGCTCAAAGGCAATGTTTCCGAGTTCATGGTCTACCTGCTGGGCAAACACATATACACCTTTATATTCTTCGATATTCATACCATTCACCGCCTTTTAAATAATGTGTTTCTCAAGCAGCTTTTCTGTGATCAAAGAAGCTGCACCGTCTGCATCGAGATCTGCAAAGGTCTCACCTGCGCCCTTACGAACCTTGTCAGATGCTCTTGCGATCTTTGTCGGAGAACCGGCAAGACCGATATTTTCATCTGAAAGTGTCTCCAGGTCGTCTCTTCCCCAGGTTGTGATCTCTGCATCCCAGGCATCAAAGATACCACCCGGTGTCATGTATCTCGGCTCATTCAGCTCGGAAAGTGCTGTGATCAGGCAGGGCATTTTGGCTTTGATCATATGATATCTGTCATCATACTGTCTCTTAACAATAACAGAATCTCCATCGATCTGGATTCCCTCTGCATAAGAGATAACCGGAATACCAAGGTGCTCAGAGATCTGCGGTCCTACCTGAGCGGTATCTCCGTCGATTGCCTGACGGCCTGTAATGATCAGATCATAATCCAGCTTGCGGATTGCTGCTGCGATCGTCTGGGAAGTTGCCCAGGTATCTGCTCCGCCAAGTCTTCTGTCCGTTACAAGGATTGCCTTGTCGGCACCCATTGCCAGAGCCTCACGAAGGACATCCTCTGCCTTGGGCAGACCCATTGTAATAACGGTAACCTCTGCACCATATTCTTCTTTGATACGAAGGGCAGCCTCAAGACCTGCCTTATCGTCCGGATTCATGATAGCCAGCATTGCTGCACGGTCAAGTGTTCCATCCGGTTTAAAGCTAACGCCGCCTTTTGTATCGGGAACCTGTTTTATGCATACTACAATCTTCAAAACAATTTCCTCCTATTTCAATAAGCTGCCGGAAATGACCATACGCTGAACCTCAGATGTTCCTTCGTAGATCTCCGTAATCTTTGCATCACGCATCATACGCTCTACATCATAATCACGAATGTAACCATATCCGCCGTGAAGCTGAACTGCTTTTGTTGTTACTTCCATGGCAACCTCTGCTGCATAAAGCTTTGCCTTGGCTGCTTCTACGCTATAGGACTTCTGTGTTTCCTTCGCCTTGGCAGCTCTATAAACCATAAGCTGGGCTGCGTCGCATTTTGTAGCCATGTCTGCCAGCTGGAACTGGGTATTCTGGAAAGCGGAAATGGATTTTCCAAACTGTTTTCTTTCTTTTGTATAAGCAACGGTTGCATCCAATGCGCCTTCTGCCAGACCAAGTGCCTGTGCTGCGATACCGATACGGCCGCCATCCAAAGTATGCATGGCAATATTGAAGCCCTTGCCCTTCTGTCCGAGGATATTCTCCTTCGGGATACGGCAGTCTGTAAAGATCAGCTCATAAGTGGAGGATCCGCGGATACCCATCTTCTTCTCTTTGGTTCCGAAGGTAAATCCGGGTGTGCCTTTTTCTACGATAAAAGCGGAGATCTCTTTCTGCTTTCTGCCACGTTTTTCAACAATACCTGTTACTGCAATGACAATATAAACATCTGCTTCTTTACCGTTTGTGATAAAGCATTTACTGCCGTTCAGTACCCATTCATCGCCATCAAGAACTGCTTTTGTCTGCTGTCCCTGTGCGTCTGTACCTGCTCCCGGCTCTGTCAGACCAAAAGCACCAAGCTTTCTGCCTGCTGCAAGATCCGGAACATATTTCTGCTTCTGTTCTTCTGTACCATAGGTCATGATCGGATCGATGCATAAAGAAGTATGTGCAGAAACGATAACGGCTGTTGTACCGCAAACCTTTGCCAGCTCTTCTACCAGCATTGCATAGGTTAATACATCACAGCCCTGGCCGCCGTACTCCTTCGGAACAGGAATTCCCAGGAATCCGTATTTTGCCATTTTTTCAACTGTCTCACGTGGAAAAGCTTCTGTTTCATCCACTTCCTGTGCCAGGGGTTTTACTTCATTTTCTGCAAACTCCCGGAACAGACTTCTGGCCATTTCATGTTTTTTATCAAGCGTAAAATCCATGATGTGTCCTCCTTCTTCGTTTTCTTGTATTGTTTGTTATTTTTTTATCAATCTTGAGCAAAAAAATATGACGACAAAACCTATTGTCAGAAAAATTCTAGCATTTTGTTAGTTTTTTGTCAATCAGCAAAATGTAAGGTGAAAAACATTTTATAAGCAGTAAAAAGCAAGGTAAAAATATTTATAAAAGGCTATGGTAAAACATTTTAAATTCTGCAAGCATGGACACCTGGCTCCTTGCTCGCACAACGAAATAACAGGATCTTCTCCTGTATTTCATCTTAAAAAATACAAAGAAGACCCTGTCTGAATCAATGTCTTATCTTATCTCATCTCGTTCGGTGTCTTACCGCCTTCTCCATATTTGTAGAAGCCGATACCTGTCTTAGCACCAAGCATATTTGCACGAACCATCTTGCGAAGAAGCGGGCAGGGACGATACTTGCTGTCACCGCTCTCTGCATACAGCACTTCCATGATCGCAAGGCAAACATCGAGGCCGACTACATCGCCAAGCTCCAGCGGTCCCATCGGATGGTTGCAGCCGAGTTTCATTGCCGTATCGATACCCTGGATATCGGAAACACCTTCCATGTACTCGAAAATAGCTTCGTTAATCATCGGAACAAGCAGTCTGTTTACAACGAATCCTGCTGCCTCATTGACCTGAACCGGTGTCTTGCCGAGTGCTACAGAGATCTCTTTTACCTTATCTACTGTCTCTGCCGGTGTTGTCATTCCTGCGATGATCTCAATCAGTTTCATTACCGGTGCCGGGTTAAAGAAATGCATACCGATAACCGGTTTTGCAAGACCCTTGCTGATCTCTGTAATAGACAGAGAAGAGGTATTTGTTGCATAAATACAATCCGGATTCTTTACGATCTCTTCCTGAAGCTGTTTGAAGCAGTCTTTTTTGATCTGCATATTTTCCAGAGCAGCTTCCACTACCAGGTCAGCATCAACAGCGATCGTGTTCAGTCCTGTTTTAACCTTGCCAAGATATTCATCTGCCTTAGCCTGATCAATACGTCCCTTGCTGACACTTCTGTCAATGCTCTTTTTGATCTTGGCAAATCCGCCGTCTGCGAATTCCTGCTTGATATCGCAAAGATAAACGGTATCAAACTGATCACACTGTGCAAATGTCTGGGCAATACCTGATCCCATTGTTCCTGCGCCAATAACTGCTACTTTCATTGTATTTCCTCCTTTTCATCAACTTTAGTTGTTTGTGAAATTCTTTTCTTTTCTCTTCTCAAGGAAAGCCCCCATACCTTCCTTCTGATCATGTGTCTCAAAGCAGTCGCCGAAAAGATTCTCTTCGATCACGATCGCACTGTCGATATCTGTCTGCAGACCGTCATTAATTGCCTTCTTGCAGTTTCTGACTGCGATCGGTGCATTTGCTGCGATCTTAGAAGCCAGCTTCTTTGCCTGCGGCAGAAGCTCCTCGATCGGATAAACATGGTTAACAAGTCCGATCCGATAAGCCTCGTCTGCCTTGATGTTGGATGTACTGAAGATCAGTTCCTTGGCTCTTCCGATGCCTACGATTCTGGCCAGTCTCTGTGTTCCGCCAAAGCCCGGTGTGATACCAAGTCCAGCCTCCGGCTGTCCGAATACGGCATTCTCTGAACAAAGTCTGATATCGCAAGCCATGGAAAGCTCACAGCCGCCGCCAAGCGCAAAGCCGTTTACGGCTGCAATGACCGGAATCGGCAGACTCTCGATCTTACGAAATACATCATTGCCCTTCTTGCCGAAGGCAACGCCCTCTTCCTTGGTGAGGTTGCTCATCTCGCCGATATCCGCACCGGCTACAAAGGATTTCTCACCACTGCCTGTAATGATCAGGGCACGAATCTCCTGCAGATCCACTGCGGAAATTGCCTGATCTAATTCTTCAAGCACGCTGCTGTTCAAAGCATTCAGAGCCTTGGGTCTGTCAATTGTCAAAAGGGCAACCCTGTCTT
This sequence comes from Prevotella sp. CAG:279, assembly GCA_963637505.1. Classification (GTDB taxonomy): domain Bacteria; phylum Bacillota; class Clostridia; order Lachnospirales; family Lachnospiraceae; genus RUG14243. The sequence continues at coordinate 4,762 of CAVHNP010000071.1, read as the reverse complement.
CTGCTTCATACTTAATGAACTCCATTTTTTTCTCCTTTCATCATGCACAAAGACACGGATAGGATTCGCCTTTCGTTATGTAAACTCACATATCTCTAAAAACCCTTTTCCGACGGCAAATCTTTGTCCGAAAAATCTGTCTTTGTCACGTTTTTTTCTGACGCTTGTCTAAGTACAAGCCTGATATGGTTTCAGTTTACACCATTTTTCTCGAATTGAATACCCAAATTTCAACTTTTTGATATTTTTTTAACGATCTTCTTCGGAAAACCAGCTTTTTATCTCCTCAAGTCTCTCTTCTGCCGCTTCTCTTCCTAGCTGATACACTCTCTCCAGCTCATTCGGATCCTTTTCCGCCTTTCCGATATTCAGATTTTCCTTTGGACGAATGACAAGGGCTTTTCCCTCCGCCTCTTCCCTGCGGACATGATCCAGTTCCCGGTTATACATAATATATCTGACTTCCATTGCCCTTGCAATCTTCGGATAACGAGCCAAAGCCAACTTCATCAGTTTCATCTTCTTTGCCGGCTCTTTCCGGTAATCCATAGGCTGGGTCAGAATAACCAGGTTCTTCTCGTAACCAAAGCGCTCCATCCTGCGCAGAGGAATGGAATCGGAAATACCTCCGTCCAGAAGCAGCTTGCCGTCTACCTTTACCGGCCTGGATACGATCGGCATGGAAGCAGAAGCCCGGAAATAGGCCATATCCTTTCCGTTTCCTTTCTCCAGCTTTTTGTAAACCGGCTTTCCGGTCAGAACATCTGTACAAACTGCATAAAATTCCATCGGATTCTCCCGATAGGTCTTAATATCGAAAGGATCCAGCTCATAAGCCAGCTTCCCGTAACAGAAATTCTCACTGTAAAGGTCTCCTGTAATCAGCCAGGCCAGAGTGCTTCCGTAGCGAACGTCGCTGCAGTATTTTTTGTTATAACGGATGGCACGACCGATCTGTTTGGATTTGATATTGCAGCCAAATACGGCTCCGGCCGATACACCGATCGCCCCATCAAAACTGATCCCGTTCTCCATCAAAACATCCAAAACGCCAACTGTAAACATGCCGCGCATTGCGCCGCCTTCCATTACAAGTCCTGTTTTCATTTATATTCTCCCTTCTATCCTTAAGCATCTGCTCTTCTTTTTCCATAACTAAGCTTACAGCTATTTATTATAACACTTCGCTTTCCCGTGCTATAATAGACAATGTTTGATAATTGTTCGTTTGAAAGAAGGTATAAATTATGAAGCAGATTGATTTTGCCAATGGAAAGATTTCAAGCAGCATTCTCCGTGCTGCCCTGCCTATGCTGGCAGCACAGGTTTTGAATCTGCTTTACAATATTGTAGATCGGGTTTATACGGCCAGAATTCCGGATGTAGGAACAGCAGCCCTAGGTGCGGTCGGTCTCTGTTTTCCCCTGATCGTAATCATCTCTGCCTTTGCCAATATGTACGGCAGCGGCGGTTCTCCGCTTTTTGCCATTGAAAGGGGAAAGCAAAATGACCGGGAAGCGGAAAATATCATGGATACTTCCTATACCCTGCTTACGATCACGGCGATCCTGTTAACCATTCTCTGTCTTATTTTCTGCCGGCCGATTCTGGTTCTCTTCGGTGCTTCGGATGCAGCCCTTGTTTATGCCATCCCCTATATCCGCATTTATCTGCTGGGAACCTTTCCTTCCATGGTCGCAGTCGGCATGAATCCTTTTATCAATGCCCAGGGCTATGCAGGAAACGGCATGCTCTCTGTTATGATCGGTGCAATTGCCAATATTATTTTGGATCCCCTCTTCATTTTTGCCTTTGGACTGGGCGTCAGGGGAGCTGCGATCGCAACCGTGATCTCACAAAGCCTTTCGGCCTGTTATGTTCTGTATTTTCTCTATAAGCGTTCCCTTCTGAGGCTCAGACTGCTTACAAAGGAAGAATTTCTGCATTGCAGAAAAAGAGCCGGGAGAATCATTTCTCTCGGCCTGGCTTCTTTTTTTATGCAGTTGACAAACAGTCTGGTGACTGCTTTTTGTAATAGGGTTTTGTCGAATACGGGCGGGGATCTCTATGTTTCCATCATGACCATCATTTCCAGTATCCGTCAGATGGTAGAAACACCGATCTTCGCCGTTACAGAAGGTACTTCTCCCATCATCAGCTACAATTACGGAGCAAGGCGGCCAAAGCGAGTCTTTCAGGCCGGCTGTATGATGGCCTTTATGGCAGCCGTCTATGCCGGACTTGCCTGGATGGTCATTATCCACGCTCCCCATCTTCTGATCTCCATTTTTTCCACAGATCAGACCCTGCTGACCGATGCGATTCCTGCCCTGAAGCTTTACTTTAATGCCTTTATCTTTATGGTCTTTCAATATACCGGTCAGACTATGTTCAAATCCCTTGGGAAGAATAAGCAGGCGATCTTCTTTTCTCTTCTGAGAAAGGCGATCATCGTAATCCCTCTTACCTTTCTCCTGCCCTATGCCTTTGGCTTTGGGACAAACGGCGTCTTCCTCGCAGAGCCCATCTCTAATGTTGTCGGCGGAAGCCTCTGCTTTATTACTATGCTGATCACGGTTCTGCCGGAACTCAAGGCGATGAAGGAAGTGTAATTGATGATTTAGCGTTACGGGACAAAATGTGTTAAAGAAAATCAAGAAAAAAGGCGAGAATGATCCTGGGCAGAACATCTCGCCTTTTTCTTTTACACTTCTGCGCTTTTTACTTACTAATTATCCCAAAGGCCACTAAAGCATACATGACCAATGCCAGAATCGGAATTACTTCGATGATTCCGGTTAACATAAGGCCTTTCATTCTTCCTTCCGGATTGGCAATAATTCCAAGCTTGATCAATCTGTTCAGCAAAAATCCCTTCAGAATCGGTGCTCCTACAAAGCCGACACAGGCGATCACACCGGCAGAGATCAAAAGGCTGCCGGCAGCCTCTCCACGGCTCATATACAACAGATAACAGATCAGACCATAAAAAATCGGACTGTAGAGAATCAGATAACAGGCTTTCCCCTGCATTCCCGCTTCTCCCTTTTTCTCCAGATAATATTTATTTCCTCTTGAAACCAAAAAGCTGCCCAGCACTGCTGCCAGAATCGGAAGCAGGATTAATTTGATCAGTTCCATGCTATTTTCCTTCTTTCTTTTGAAGATTTACTTTTAAAAACCATCTTTAGAATTCTATCATGATAGGCTGTTTTGACTTATAAGAGCACTCTTCTCTTTCTTCCGAAGATAGAGATAATACAGAATGCAAAGAATCATCTGTAAGAAGGAAGAGGCTGGTGTTGCAAGACCTACATAAAACAGGGAAACGCCCGGGATTCGACTCATAAAGAAGGAAACCGGAATTCTGACTGCGAAGGCTCCGATGATGCCCTGCAGCATAACAAAGTTGGTCTTTCCCATTCCGCTGAAATAACCGGTGAAACAGAAGAACTCAGCGGTAAGCAGACAGTCGATCGCATATGCCTTCAGATAATCCGCTGCCATTAGGATTACATCTGCGTCCTTTGAGAAGATGGATGCCAGAAGACTTCCCTTGAAAAAGGCCAAGCTAAACATGATCAGGGAGGCTACGATCGAGGTTCCCATTGCATACCAAAGTGCCTTTCTCGCTCTCTCCATTTTTTTTGCACCGAAATTTTGTGCAACAAAGGCAGATAAGGATTGCATATAAGCTGACGGAACCAGCATGATAAAACCGGTTACCTTTTCTGCGACACCCACTCCTGCAGACTGCGTTAATCCAAGGGAATTTACGATAGCCATGATCACAAGGAAGGAAATGCTGATCAGCAGATCTTGGAAGGACATGGGAAGTCCGATCTTTAAAATCTGTTTTATGTAAACTCCGTTCCAACGTATAGACGATTTGTTGAAGACAAAGGGAAGGCTTCTTTTCCGGATGATCAGGATTGACAAGATCACACTGATTGCCTGCGCTGCTACCGTTGCGATTGCCGCACCTGCTACGCCCATCTTGAATCCTGCCACCAGCAGAAGATCACCAAAAATATTGACCACGCAGGCAATTGCCACGGTGATCAGGGGCATCTTCGAATCCCCGATTCCTCGGAAAATACCGCCCAGAACATTAAAGGCAATGATAAAGACCAGTCCGCCATAACAGATTCTAAGATAAGAAACCGTACCCGCAAAGGCCTCTTCCGGTGCCTGCATGATTCTCGCGATCGAGGGAGCAAAGCTGACAAAAATGACGGTTGCCGCAAGCGTAATTATCAGGAAAAGCAGGATCGCACTTCCGATAATATTTCCTGCTTCATGGATTTTCTTCTGGCCTATATATTGACCAAGGAGAACGGTTACGCCCATGGACAAACTTGAAAAGACCAGTGTCGTACACTGGGTCAGCATACTGCCGGTTGATACGGCCGAAACATCCGAAGTTGCCGCAAACTGACCAACGATCAAAAGGTCAACCGCTCCGTACAGGGACTGCAAAAAGAGGGCTGCCAGAACCGGCAAGGCAAACTTCATAAGTGGTGATAAGATTTTTCCTTCAGTAAAATTTTGTGTATTCATAATTTCTTATGCTAGCATAAACTTTATTTGGCTTCAAGATACGCTTGTTCTCCTCTTACTTGTCATCAAAAAGACGGGAGTGATTCTGCCGGATCTAAAACACGCTCTCGCTCGGGGAAAAACCCAGCAGATGCTAAGCTCGAGGCGCATGTTCCATGCACCTCTTGCTAAGCACTGGGGTTTTTCAACGGTTTTTGATCCT
>CAVHNP010000070.1:0-11106 GCA_963637505.1 Prevotella sp. CAG:279 | reverse complement strand
GAAGGAACGGCATATCCTCTACCGGAAGTACACGGGAAACGACACCCTTGTTACCGTGACGACCGGCCATCTTATCACCAACAGAGATCTTTCTCTTCTGTGCAATGTAGATACGAACGGATTTGGTTACTCCCGGCGGAAGATCATCTCCGTTTTCTCTTGTGAAGATCTTGGCATCAACGACAATACCGTATTCGCCATGCGGTACCTTCAGGGATGTATCACGAACCTCGCGTGCCTTCTCACCGAAGATCGCACGAAGAAGTCTTTCTTCTGCTGTCAGCTCGGTTTCACCCTTCGGTGTTACCTTTCCGACAAGGATATCTCCTGCATGAACTTCTGCACCGATACGGATGATACCTCTCTCATCCAGATCCTTCAGAGCATCATCACCGACACCCGGTACATCTCTTGTAATCTCTTCCGGTCCAAGCTTTGTCTCTCTGGATGCAGCTTCGTATTCCATGATATGGATAGAAGTATAAACATCTTCCTGTACAAGGCGCTCGCTCAGAAGAACGGCATCCTCGTAGTTATAACCTTCCCAGGTCATGAATCCGATCAGCGGATTCTTACCAAGTGCCAGCTCACCATTGGAAGTAGATGCACCGTCAGCCAGTACATCACCTGCTTCTACGTGCTCGCCCTTGTCGACGATCGGTCTCTGGTTGTAGCTGTTGTTCTGGTTGCTTCGCTCGAACTTCGTCAGCGGAATATTTTCTTTTGTTCCGTCATCATAAACGATACGGATCTCATTAGAAGAAACTCTCTCGATCGTACCCGGCTTCTTTGCAACAACGCAAACACCGGAATCGACAGCAGCCTTCTGCTCCATACCTGTTCCGACAGCCGGTGCTTCTGTTGTCAGAAGCGGTACCGCCTGACGCTGCATGTTAGATCCCATCAGAGCTCGGTTCGCATCATCGTTCTCCAGGAAAGGAATCAGGGCAGTTGCGACTGAGAATACCATTTTCGGAGATACGTCCATGTAATCGAACATGGTCTTCTCATACTCCTGTGTCTCCTCACGGAAACGACCGGAAACCATGTTTCTGACGAAGTGTCCCTCTGCATCCAGAGTCTCATTCGCCTGTGCTACATGATAGTTATCTTCCTCATCTGCTGTCATATAAACAACTTCATCTGTTACAACCGGGTTCTTGGGATCGGTATGATCGATCTTACGATAAGGTGCTTCGATAAAGCCATATTCATTGATTCTTGCATAACTTGCAAGAGAGTTGATCAGACCGATGTTCGGTCCCTCAGGGGTCTCAATCGGGCACATTCTTCCGTAATGGGAGTAATGTACATCTCGTACCTCGAATCCGGCACGGTCTCTGGAAAGACCACCGGGTCCAAGGGCGGAAAGACGTCTCTTATGGGTCAGCTCACCAAGCGGGTTGTTCTGATCCATGAACTGGGACAGCTGGGAAGAACCAAAGAATTCCTTAACTGCAGCTGTAACCGGCTTGATATTGATCAGGGACTGAGGTGAAATATTGCCCTGATCCTGTGTTGTCATACGCTCACGTACCACTCTTTCCAGTCTGGAAAGGCCGATACGGTACTGGTTCTGAAGAAGCTCTCCGACTGCACGGATACGACGGTTTCCAAGGTGATCGATATCGTCGCTGTTTCCAACGCCCCACTCCAGATGCATATTGTAGTTGATGGAAGCAAGAATATCTTCCTTTGTAATATGCTTCGGAACGAGCTCATGAATGCTCTTCTTCATGGCATCGATACGGTCTTCCTTGGATTCATGCTCTTCCAGGATAGACATCAGAAGGGGATAGTATACACGGCTGTTAATGCCCAGATCCTCTTCTGTGATATCGCAGTAATTCTCAATATGAACCATCATATTGGAAAGAAGCTTAACAACTCTCTCCTCTGTCTGCACCATAACATAAGGTACAGCTGTATCCTGGATCACATCAGCAAGGTCACGGCTAACAACCGTTCCTTTCTCTGCTACGATCTCGCCTGTCATCGGATCTACAACATCCTCTGCCAGCTCATGTCCGGAGAGGCGGTTGCGGAAGGAAAGCTTCTTATTAAACTTATAACGTCCAACCTTAGCCAGATCGTATCTTCTGGAATCGAAGAACATGCTGTTGATCAGGCCTTCTGCGCTTTCTACAGTAAGCGGCTCGCCCGGACGGATTTTCTTATATAATTCAAGCAGACCACGCTCATAGGAGCCGTCGCCTGTCTCTGCTGAAATGGATGGATCTTTGCCAAAGCTTGCCAGGATCTTCGGTTCTTCACCAAAGAGATCCAGGATTTCCTGATTGGTACCAAAACCAAGGGCACGGATCAGGACCGTGATCGGCACCTTACGGGTACGGTCAACTCTTACATAATAGATATCGTTAGAGTCTGTCTCATACTCCAGCCATGCACCACGGTTCGGAATTACGGTTGCTGAATAAAGCTCCTTACCGGTCTTATCATGAGAAATTCCATAATAAATACCCGGGGAACGTACCAGCTGGCTGACGATAACTCGCTCTGCACCATTGATCACAAAGGTTCCTGTCTCTGTCATCAAAGGAAGATCGCCCATGAAGATCTCATGCTCATTGATCTCGTCAAGCTCTTTGTTGTAAAGGCGCACTTTTACTTTTAACGGAGCGGAATATGTTGCATCTCTCTCTTTACACTCTGCGATCGTGTATTTCTTCTCGTCCTCGCACAGTTTAAAGTCAACAAATTCCAGGGATAAATGGCCGCTGTAATCCGCAATCGGGGAAATGTCTGCAAATACTTCTTTGAGACCGTCTGTCAGAAACCACTTGTAAGAGTTTTTCTGAACCTCGATCAGATTCGGCATAGAGAGCACTTCTTTTTGTTTCGCATAGCTCATACGAATACCTTTACCGGATTTCATCGGTCGTATTCTGTTTTTCTCCATTGACGCTTCACCTCTCATTTTCTTAAATCCATCCAATAATTCACCTTCTACAAATGCGGTAAGCATATGTCACCACAATAGTGCACCCTACAGTATACCTATAGCTTTTATACATGTCAAGAATTATTTTGGAAAATTCTTCACTTTTATGCAGTCAAGCAAAAAAGCAGTCCGAAATTCGGACTGCTTTTCTTGTTCTTTTCGAAATAATCGTAAGGTTTAAATTACTTAAGAGTAACCTTAGCGCCTTCAGCCTCAAGCTTAGCCTTGATGTCTTCAGCTTCTGCCTTATCAGCACCCTCTTTAACAACCTTCGGTGCTTCGTCAACAACAGCCTTAGCTTCTTTGAGGCCAAGTCCTGTTACTTCACGAACAACCTTGATAACCTTAACCTTGTTCGGGCCAACCTCTGTCAGCTCTACGTCGAACTCAGTCTTCTCTTCTGCTGCAGCTGCTTCTCCGCCTGCTGCTGCAACTACAACGCCTGCTGCTGCAGATACGCCAAATTCTTCTTCACATGCTTTTACAAGATCGTTCAGCTCTAATACTGTAAGCTCTTTGATTGCTTCAATGAACTCTTCTGTAGTTAATTTTGCCATTGTATTTTCCTCCAGTTTAAAATATTCTTCTGTTGCCGGAGCTTACTCAGCTGCCGGAGCTTCCTCTGTTGCCGGAGCTTCTTCAGCTGCCGGAGCCTCTGCCGCGCCATCCTGATCAGCGATCTGCTGAATAACGCGAGCAAAGTTTGCAATCGGTGACTGCATACTTCCAAGCAATCTGGAAAGCAGTTCCTCTCTTGCCGGAACTTTTGCTACCTCAGCGATTCCTTCTGCATCATAGTAGTTTCCTTCTACTACACCTGCTTTCAGTTCAAGCTGCGGTGCTGTCTTTGCAAAGTTTGCAAGAATTCTTGCCGGAGCAGTTGCATCTCCCTTGGATACTGCAATTGCACTCGGTCCCTTCAAAGCCTGGCTAAGCGGTTCGAACTCTGTATCTTTGACAGCAAAGTTGATCATTGTATTCTTATATACTTTGTAGACTACATCTGCTTCACGAAGCTGCTTACGAAGCTCAGTATCCTGCTCTACAGTAAGACCACGGTAGTCAACAAGTACAACGGCGCTTGCGTCTTTGACGCATTCAGAGATTTCCTGAACGACCGGCTGTTTCTCAGCTACTTTTGCCATGTTCTGTATACCTCCTTATTTTATTTGTGCAAGAAAAAAGTCTCTTACTATCTGAAGACAGTAAGAGACTTGCATAAATCACATTATATGCTTCCTCGGCAAGCGATGATTTAAACCGATTGGTACTTGCTGTCTTCGGATATTCATTTTTTAATCACGAGCGTGATTATATCATCAATTATATCAGATGTCAATCGTAAACTTATGACAGTTTTGCAACGTTAAGTTTAACGCCCGGGCCCATTGTTGATGTAAGAACAAGGCTCTTTACATACTGTCCCTTCAGAGCTGAAGGTCTAGCTTTTACGATTGCATCCATAAGTGTCTGGAAGTTGTCTTTTAACTGTTCTTCAGTAAATGAGGCTTTTCCAATCGGCACATGAATGATATTGCTCTTGTCAAGACGATACTCAATCTTACCGGCTTTGATATCGTTGATAGCCTGTGTAACATCCATTGTTACTGTTCCGGCCTTCGGGTTCGGCATAAGACCTTTCGGTCCAAGAACTCGACCAAGACGTCCAACAACGCCCATCATATCCGGTGTAGCAACAACAACATCAAAGTCAAGCCATCCATCGTTCTGAATCTTCGGAATGAGTTCCTCGCCGCCAACGAAATCTGCACCTGCTGCTTCTGCCTCATCAACCTTATTTCCTTTTGCGAAAACAAGAACGCGAACAGTCTTACCTGTTCCATGCGGAAGAACTACAGCACCACGGATCTGCTGCTCAGCGTGACGTCCATCACAGCCTGTTCTGATATGTGCTTCGATTGTTTCATCAAATTTAGCAGTTGCAGTGCTTTTAACGATTGCAATTGCTTCATCAGCTTCGTAGACAGCCTGCTTGTCGAATTTCTTTAAGCTCTCTACGTATTTCTTACTACGTTTCATTTAATACCTCCTGGTGGTGAAGCGGGATACCCCTCCCACCTACAAATCAATACGAAATTCTAACTGGTCTTACTCTTCTACTGTAACGCCCATTGAGCGCGCTGTACCAGCGATCATGCTGATTGCTGCATCGAGAGTAGCTGCGTTAAGATCTTTCATCTTGGTTTCTGCGATTTCCTGAAGCTGGGCTTTTGTAATTGTTGCAACCTTTGTCTTGTTCGGAACACCTGAACCTGACTTGATGTTGCATGCCTTTTTGATGAGTACTGCTGCTGGCGGTGTCTTTGTTACGAAGCTAAAGCTCTTATCAGCGTATACTGTGATAACAACCGGAATGATTGTATCTCCCATATCTGCTGTTCTTGCATTAAACTCCTTTGTAAAAGCAACGATGTTAACGCCGTGCTGACCTAAAGCCGGTCCAACTGGCGGAGCCGGTGTAGCTTTGCCGGCAGGGATCTGTAATTTAATATATCCTTCTACTTTCTTAGCCATGTCTGCAAACCTCCTTTACTGCATTTTTTGAACTTCTGCGAAACTTATTTCGACCGGTGTTTCGCGACCGAAGAGCTCAACATTGATCGTAAGCGTCTGCTTATGATGATTCATATCCTGGACTGTACCGACCGTATCCTTCCAGACACCGCCGATAACCATAACCATATCACCCACCTGATAGTCAACAACGACATTGTCAACCTTAATACCAAGCGGACGCATCTCTGCTTCTGTAAGAGGAACCGGCTTGGATCCCGGTCCTACAAAACCAGTTACGCCTCTGGTGTTGCGAACAACATACCAGGTGTCATCATTCATGATCATGTTGATCAGAACATAACCCGGGAATAGTTTTTTCTGGACTGTTTTTCTGGCACCGTTCTTCAGCTCCACCATCTCCTGCATTGGAACGCGGACCTCAAGAATCTGATCTTCCAGATGTCTGTTTTCAATTGTCTTTTCAATGTTGGCCTTTACCTTATTCTCATATCCTGAATAAGTATGAACGACATACCAGTTTGCTTCTGCCATAAAAACGCTTCCTTTCCTAAAAATCCTGCAGTTTTAATGCTGCATTATAATCCGATCAGGAAATCAATCCCGTATTTGACTGCAGTGTCGATCACTGCGATCAGGACGCCTGCTACAAGCGATACCGCAACGACTGCAATGGTCTGCTTCGTTACAGAATCACGATCAGGCCAGACGATCTTACGGAATTCGCTTTTGAGTCCGTCAAACCAGCTCGTCTTATCTGAACTGTTATTCTTATCTGTTCCCATGTTTACATCCTTCTCTCGGGAATCTCACCCGTCACTCAAAACCTTTTGTCAGATTATTTTGTTTCCTTATGTAAGGTATGTGTTCTGCAGAATCTGCAGTACTTTCTGACTTCCATACGTTCCGGGTGATTTTTCTTTTCTTTGGTAATGTTGTAATTACGCTGCTTGCATTCTGTACAAGCCAATGTGATTTTTACACGCACAACTTCCACCTCCACTTTCAGTTAAATTTGGGCATAAAAAAAAAGCCTATTTTCATCGCCGTAACAGCATATCATAGCGCTATGGCTTTGTCAATTACTTTTCCTTAACTTTATGGTCCAAGAGCTCCCAGCTATCGCCGGGAGCTCTTGGCTTTCTTTTTATTTTAGAGGATCAAAAGACTTCTTTCTTATTAATTACTCTGTCGGAGCTGTCCAATCGTAATTTGTAACCTCTGCTGCTTTCTTCAGGATTGTGATCATGCCGTCTTTCTTACCGTTCGGCTCGCATGTATTGATAGCAGCCTCTGCCTTTGCCTCAAATACAGCTTCCCAAATCTTTTCGATATCGGAATCTGAGAATTCTACGAATTTGTTTCCTGTTGCTTCTTCAACTGTAGCAATGTCAGAATCGATTGCTTTGTCATAGAGACCTGCTGAATACTCTTCTGTTGCATCTGCTGCAGCCTGTATAAGTGCCTGCTGATCTGCGCTCAGGCTGTTCCACTTGTCAAGGTTGATTGTGAACATGTTACCTGCTGTATATGTTCCGTCAAGCGCCCAGTAGGAAGCTACATCCTGCCATCCCATGGATACCATCGGAGCAAGACCCATCTGTGTAGAATCAACAAGACCTCTCTGCAGTGCATCGTATGTATCGCCAGGGCCTACAGAAGTTACCTGGAAGCCAAGGTATTCGAAGATTGCTGCATCCATGTTACCAAAGGACTTGGAACCGGAAACAAGAGTATCAAGATCTGAGAACTCATAAGTTGTACAGAAAGCGTTTGCACCACCTGCTACAACGTTCAGATATTTCAGGTTATTCTCTTCTGCTTCTCCCTGGATCAGAGCTGATGTCTCAGGATCATCAAAGATCAGAGTGTTGAAGTAATCAAGCGCTGCCTGTGTTCCGCCAGGAGCAAATCCCGGGAATGACAGGTAGTTCAGTACATCAAGATGAGGCATATGGCCAAGTGCAACCATATCTACACCGCCTGAGGAAACACCGTCAAGCTCGCCTGCCGTATCATAAAGTGTTCCGCCCCAGTTAATATCAACTGTTGCATTTCCGTTGGAGTGATCTCCCAGATAATCGATAAAGTACTGGATGATCTGTCCGCCTGTCTCTGTCTGCTGGAAGGTTGTTGAGAATACCAGCTCGAACGGCTCTACATCATATACGTCACCTGATGCAGATGCTGTTGAGGAAGATCCTGATGCAGATGCAGAAGAATCAGATCCGCCTGATGATGCGGAATCACTGCTTCCGCTGTCTGTGGATGATCCACACGCTGCCAGCATGGAAACGCTCATTGCGCCTACCAGCAATAATGATAATACTTTCATTTTTTTCATTTTTCCTACCTCCTAATAGTAGTTTGATTTATGATAGAACACTCCCCTCGAGTATATCTATTCTTTCATTAATATATGCCTTACTATAAAAAGCATCCCTCATTTGTTTCTTCTGTTCCGAACTTCGTATTAAATTCCGGGTGCGCCAAGGATTCGCGGCAGGAAAAGTACGATATTCGGGAAGATTCCGATCAGGATAACAATCGCGAACTCACAGATGAAATAAGGAACAACGCCTGCAAAGATTTCACCCGGATTTACACGAAGGGCATTTGCTGTAGCAAATACGTTCATACCGATCGGCGGTGTAAGTCCTGCAATCTCGCACATGAAGCAAAGAGCAATAACAAGTGCATAAGGACTGTAACCAAGTGCATTCAGAACCGGGAATACAACCGGAACCGTGATAATGATGATCGAAACGATATCCATTACGCATCCGCAGAATACATAAAGCAGAATAACCAGCATATAGACAAAGAAAGCCGGTGCATGTACGCCTGCAATGACATTTGCAAGTGCATCTGCAAGTCCTGTTGCGGAAATAAAGGAACCAAAAAGCTGACCTGCAATGATGATCGGGAAGATACCAGCTTCCATTGTTGCAGCTTCCCAAATGGAGTGCCAGATCTGCTTCAGCGGCAGCTTCTTAAAGATTGCATAAATACAAACTGCCATAGCACCGATAGCACCACCAACAGTTGCTGTAAACCAGCCCGCAAAAGTTCCACCGATAATCAGAGCGAAAAGACAGATGATCGGAACCAGAAGGGTCAGACTCTTCAGCTTTTCACTGATTGGCACCTTAGGGCCGCCTCCGGCCGGAATCGCATCCTTATGAATCAGTCCGATTACACGAACAGTAACACAAAGAGCAATTGCTGTTACCAGACCCGGAATAATACCACCCATCAAAGCGGTACCGACATTCATGGTAATCGGAGATACCAGGCAGTACATGATAATCGCCATAGATGGCGGGATCAGGGTAGAAAGTGCACCTGAAGCTGCAATACATCCCAGTGAATACTTTCTGTCATAACCGGCTGCCTCAAGCTCCGGCATGGAAAGCTTACCAAATACAATGTTACCGGCGATAGATGATCCTGAGCAGGCACCAAATACTGCATTTGATGCTACTACCACGAAAAGAAGACCACCTTTTACTCGTCCGAGCCATGCCTTCATGGAAGCGAAGGCTCCGTTTGCAATACCCGTCTCACCGGCCAAAGACCCGACTAGCATAAACATGGGTAGTACCGCATAGTTATAATTGGCTGCCAGATCAAAAGGCGCCGTCGTCAGTTTTGATACCATCAAAGTCGTATCACCATGACGAAGCACAATAAAGCCGACCAAAGCACAGGAAAGCATTGATACAAATACCGGAACACCGGCAAAAATCATAACCATCATTACAAGAAAGATAACGATGCCGACAATTGCTGCATAATCCATTAAGCCGCACCCCCCTCTTCTTTTTTCGGCGCTTTAAAGATACGTATAATACTCCACAGGAATGTGAAAGACAGTATCATAAAACCAACTGAGAAAACAACGCCGAATGGCCAGATCGGGAAACCAAAGCCGGTTACCGCACTTCTTGAATGATGCTCGATCATGTCCTGAACACGAACAAATCCTCTTAATCCGACATAGAAGCAGATCGCAGTGGCAATTACATTACCGATAATTGCCAGTACAGTCTGTGCCGCATGCGGCAGATGTCTGGAAAGCAGGTCGATCTTTGTATGACCGGCATCCAATGTTACATAGGCTGCTGCTAAGAAAACAACAGGTACATGCAGATAAGTGATAATCTCTGTAGATCCCGGAATACCATGATGCATGATCTTCTCGCCTAAAACGTTGAAAAATGCCACAATCATGATTCCAATCAGGCAGATACCTGAGATCTGAGAGATACCTTTTACAATCTTGAAAATAACTGCATCTGTTTTTTCAAACCAGCCACTTTTACTTTCGTTCAAAATAGTTCCTCCCCCTTTTTCATAAGTTACACGCGGTTTTCCCCTAAACCGTTTGCATATCGTAATTATAAATTGCAGGGAAGAGCCTTGTCTATCTCTTTTTACTTATTAAGCGATACATTATTTGCATTTATTTGTGGAAATTGCATGACGTTAAATTCTTGACAAAGCACTTTGTAAGCACTGCATTATAGAACAAAATATGTTGATGAAAGCTAATAAAAGGCCGAGATGTTCTGCCCAGGATTAAAAACCGTTGAAAACCCCCAGTGTATATCGTGCCGCGTAAGCGGTGCGATATAGAGCGAGAGCGTGTTTTAGATCCGGCAGAATCATTCTCAGCCCTTTATGGCAATTCATAGTTTTTCTTTCTTATTATAAAATGCATTACAGATACTGAAGAAATTTCGTCAAAGCAGGATTGGCGTGATCCAGGCGATATAGAATGCCCTTCCTGTACTCATTTGCACCGGTAACAGGTACCAGGCTGACCTGAGGATCCAGACTCATGATATGGCTGCTGTTTGAAATCGTAACGCACAATCCAGCCGCAACCTTGAGCGGCATGGACTCAAATTTCGAATCAATCGTACACAAAGAATCCGGTATCTCCATATGAAGATTACTTCTTGCTGACTGGACCGGCTCTCCGACAGAATCATAAGCATCCAGTGTGATCAGACAAAGCTTTACTTCCTTTAAAAGCTCATCCGCCTGCTGCGGTGAAATCTCACCCTTAAAGCGAAAAGCGTTGCTTCTCTGCATTGCCAGACAGGAAGGCTCCTTGCTTAGTTCCATAAACTGAAATTCCTTCATATAATGTCCATCCAGATCAAGCACATTCGCAAGATCGATCTTCTGGTCTACTAAACCGCTATACAGATCGGAAAGATTTGATCTATCCAGACGAATATGAACATTCGGCTCATCCTCCCGAAACTGATCAATCGCCTCCATCAGTCTGTTGCTGATGACCTGATCGTCCTGAATCGCAATCGTCAGATGCCGGGCTCCCATCGCCGAAACCTCCTGGGTTTCATGCAACAAGGCAGTCAATTCCTGATAAATAGAAGGAAGCCCCTCCTGAAGAACCTTACCGGCCGGAGTCAGTTCTACTCCATGCTTACTTCTTTCAAAAAGTTTTACATTTAACTCCTCTTCCAGAGAGGCAATCTGCCTGGACAAAGTCGGCTGCGTGATAAAATATCTCTCGGCAACCGCCCGGAAATTCAGTCTGGAGGCCAGAGACATAAAATATTGCAATTGATTGATCG
>CAVHNP010000069.1:0-12036 GCA_963637505.1 Prevotella sp. CAG:279 | reverse complement strand
GGTACGTACGGTGCTGTGAGAGGACGGCGGCTAATCACCGCCTCCTACTCGATTGATTCTACCAATACATTTCGCCCTATAACCGCAGGCAGAAATTAAATCGAAACGTTCTTACACATATTGTAGAGCTTCTCATCCAGATCCTTGGTCATGGAAAGAGCCTCTTCAATATCCAGGTCTGTAATCGTATTATTCTTAGAAACGACTACGCGGTTTTCACGGCCTTCCAAAAGCGTCTGAACAGCGTGGTAACCCATTTCGGTAGCCATCAGACGATCTCGAAGAGTAGGAGCACCGCCTCGCTGGATATAACCAAGAACGGTAAGTCGGGTCTCGGTTCCGGTTTCGTCATGAATTCGATTGGCGATTTCGTGAGCGTGACCGACACCCTCTGCAACGATGACAAGGTGGTGATTCTTGCCACGGATACGATCTGCCCTCATACGATCAAAAATGGTGGTCTCAAAGTCCGGCTCACGTTCCGGTACAAGAATTGCGGTTGCGCCGCAGGCAACACCAACTTCAAGAGCAAGGTGTCCGGCATTACGTCCCATGACCTCAACAACAGAACATCTGTCGTGGGACTGCATGGTATCAAGCAGTTTGTCGATTGCTTCGATTGCAGTATTGCAGGCTGTATCAAAGCCGATTGTATAATCCGTGCAGGCAATGTCGTTATCGATTGTTCCCGGAATGCCGACAGTCGGGACACCATATTTAGAAAGAACCTGGGCACCGCGGAAGCTTCCGTCACCGCCGCAAACAATCAAACCGTCAAGATCAAGATAGTGGGCATTCTGGGCTGCTTTCTTTGCACCCTCTTCTGTCAGCATATCCTGACATCTTGCAGTATATAAAATCGTTCCGCCGTGTCTTAAAATGCCGTCTACACTTCGGGCATTCATATCTCTGAATTCACCGTTGATCAGTCCGGTGTAACCGTGAAGAATACCGGTACAGTTTACACCGTAAGATTGTGCTGTTCGAACGACGCTTCGAATGACTGCGTTCATACCGGGCGCATCACCGCCGCTGGTCAAAATACCGATTCTTTTGATTGTGTGATTGTTCTCATCCATAAAGTACTTACACCTCCGTTAAAATATAGAGCCAATAGAACAAAATTGGAAATAGGTGTGATATTTATTTATCAATCTACTTAATTCGCCTCTACTATATCACAAAAAAGTTGGGAGTCCTAGCTTTTTCATTGACTTTTTTTCGCAAATGAGATAAGGTGGATTTTAGCGAATAAACGCTTTAAATCGTAAAAGTATAAAAGTAAAATACAGTAAAAATAGGGATATGAGGGAAAAAAGATGCCGATTACAGACTTTCTTGAAAACAATGCGAGAAATTACGGAAATGACATTGCCCTGGTAGAAGTGAATCCGGAGGTAAAGGAGATCGTCCGCAAGACCTGGAAGGAATATGAGCTGATGGAGCCTAATCCTACCGCTTCTTACCGGAGAGAAATCACCTGGGCAGTTTTTAATGAGAAGGCAAACCGTTTTGCCAATATGCTGATCGGACGAGGTGTAAAGAAGAATGACAAGGTTGCCATTCTTTTGATGAATTGCTTGGAATGGCTGCCGATCTATTTTGGTATTTTGAAGGCGGGAGCGATTGCCGTGCCTTTGAATTATCGTTATTCCTCGGATGAGATTGAATACTGTCTGGATAAGGCAGATGTGGATATTCTGGTTTTTGGCCCGGAATTCATCGGAAGAGTCGAAGAGATCGCAGAGAAGATCAGCGAGCATCGCCTCCTTTTCTATGTAGGAAGCAGCTGCCCGAGTTTTGCGGAGGATTACGGCGAGCTGACAGCAAACAGTTCCAGTATTACACCGAACATGATCCTGAGTGACCAGGACAATGCAGCGATTTATTTTTCCTCCGGAACAACCGGTTTTCCCAAGGCAATCCTGCATAATCATGAGAGCCTGATGCATGCGGCTAAGGTAGAACAGAATCATCACGGCCAGACAAAGGAGGATGTTTTCCTTTGTATTCCGCCTCTTTATCATACCGGAGCAAAGATGCACTGGATGGGAAGTCTGATCTCAGGAGGAAAGGCAGTTCTGCTGAAGGGAACAACGCCGGCCAGCATTCTTGAGACCGTATCCAAGGAGCATTGCAGTATTGTATGGCTGCTGGTGCCCTGGGCACAGGATATTCTGGAGGCACTTGACAGCGGGGCTTTGAAGATGGAGGATTACGATCTTTCCCAGTGGAGACTGATGCACATCGGTGCCCAGCCGGTACCGAAAAGTCTGGTTCGCCATTGGAAGGAGTACTTCCCGAATCATCTCTATGATACCAACTACGGTCTTTCCGAATCCATCGGGCCGGGGGCGGTACACCTTGGCGTAGACCATATCGATAAGGTAGGAGCGATTGGTGTTCCCGGTTATGGCTGGCAGGCAAAGATCATTGATGAAAAGGGCGAAGAAGTCAAGAGAGGAGAGGTCGGAGAGCTTTGTCTGAAAGGACCGGGTGTGATGACCTGCTATTACAATGATCCTCAGGCGACAGCAGATGTGCTGAAGGGAGACTGGCTTCTGACCGGAGACATGGCGATGCAGGATGAGGATGGCTTCTATTATCTGGTAGATCGTAAGAAGGATGTCATTATCACCGGAGGAGAAAATCTTTATCCGGTACAGATCGAGGACTTTATCAGAGGCATCGAGGCCGTTCATGATGTTGCGGTGATCGGTCTTGCAGATAAGAGACTGGGCGAGATCGCAGCTGCTGTTATCGAGGTAAAGCCGGGCTATGAGCTGACAGAAGAAGAGGTAAATAAATTCTGTTACTCCCTGCCTCGTTATAAGAGACCAAGAAGAATTATTTTTGCAGAAATCCCGAGAAACCCGACCGGTAAGATTGAAAAGCCGGTACTTCGCAAGAGATATAATGCAGAAGCCCTGGTAGCGCAGGAGAATGAAGTAGTATAAGGGCATTAACGTTACATTTACGAATGTTCATGTAAACATGATTCGTTGATCCAATGTTCGCGTATAAAGAGAAAAGGATATGTTCCGCAGATGCGGGGCATATCCTTTTCATTTTGTCAGAAGTTTTATATAATAATATGATGATCTCACAATGTGCGAAGATTTCTTAGGAGCGACTGAGTGCCGGACGAGAAAATGTGCAGAGTGCAGGGTCAAATGCTGGGGGTACATAGAATTTTATTATTATAAAGTAAAGAATCAGGAGCGGGAATGCATTACGGAGAAATAAAAAATTATGATATCGCCAACGGACCGGGCGTAAGGGTTACGCTTTTTGTCAGCGGATGCAGACATCACTGCAAGGGCTGTTTTAATCCGGATACCTGGGATTTTAACTTTGGCAGGGAGTATACAAAGGAAACAGAAGATGAGATCCTAAAAATGCTGGGAAACCGGCCGATCAAAGGTCTGACCCTTCTTGGAGGAGAGCCTTTAGAGCCGGAAAACCAGGAGGCCTTACTGCCGCTTTTGCGAAAGGCAAAGGAACTTTATCCGGAGAAAGATATCTGGTGCTTCAGCGGCTATCTTTTTGATGAGGAAATCCTGGGAAAGATGCTGCCGAAGTATGAATTTACCAAAGAATTTTTGTCCTATCTGGATGTCCTGGTGGACGGAGAATTCATTCTGGAAAAGAAAAATCTCATGCTGAAATTCAAGGGATCCGAAAATCAGAGAATCATTCTGGTACAGGATTCCATTAAGGAAGGAAAAATCATCCGCTGGCCGGAGGATTATATCGAAGAAGCAGGGGAAGAAAAGAGATAGAGCCTAGAAGGTAAGGAGCTTTTGTCTATGGAATGGAAGAAACTTTTGTGTCAGGATCGCATAAGAAGCTACCAGAGAAAATCAGCTTCTGATCTTAGATCGGAGTTTGAGCGGGATTATCATCGGATCATCGGAAGTTCTTCTTTTCGAAGACTACAGGATAAAACCCAGGTTTTTCCCTTGGATCAGAGTGATTTTGTCCGCACCAGACTGACGCATTCTCTGGAAGTGTCTTCCTTTGCAAAATCCCTGGGACAGAATATTTCCGCCAAGATTCTGGCGGAAAAGCTGGATCCGGATTTTTTGCCCCAGTACGCAGAATATATCAGTGAGATTCTGCAGTGTGCAGGCCTGATTCATGATATTGGCAATCCTCCCTTCGGGCATTTCGGAGAGACAGCCATTCGGGAATGGTTTTTGAAAAATCTGCCGAAACTGGAATTTAAAGGTCTGCCGATCGATCAGGCCCTGACAGAGCAGATGAAAAACGATTTTTATCATTTTGAGGGTAATACCCAGGCTCTTCGCCTGGTGACAAAGCTGCATTTTCTGGTGGACGAGCATGGCATGAATCTGACCAAGGGGCTTTTGGCAACCATTATCAAATATCCGGTTTCCTCTATGGAGATCGATCCAGCAAATGAGGATATCAGAAAGCATAAGATGGGCTATTATCATGCGGAAAGAACGGATTTCATGGATATCCAGGAATCGGTCGGAACCAATGGGAGGCGGCATCCTCTGGTATTTGCCCTTGAGGCAGCAGATGATATCGCTTATCGGACAGCGGATATCGAGGATGGATATAAAAAAGGCCTGATCCTCTATTCGGATCTCCTTCGGGAGGTAATGGAGGGGATCGATCCGACGCTTGCGGAGGAACAGGAGCTGGCGGATATGTTGGGCTTGAAGCTGCAGGAGGGAATTCGCAAAAAGGTCGTCAATCCGGAAGAGTATGCAATCCGAAACTGGGTCGTTGCTGTACAGGGAAGGGCGATTCAGGCGGCAACAGACAGCTTCATTCTGCATTATGAGCAGATTATGAAGGGAGAATACAAGGAGGAGCTTCTCTATGGCACCGCTGCCGGTCATATGATCAATATTCTCGGAAATATTGAGATCAGGCATGTTTTTCACTCGAATCTGATCTATAAGAGAGAAATTGCGGAAGAGGCAATGATGGAATTCCTTCTGAATAAGTTTGTAGATGCGGCGATTTATTATGATACGGACGTAGAGCTGAAACCGGTTCAGACGAAGCTGATGGCTCTTGTTTCGGAAAATTATAAGGCAATCTATAGAATCTTTTCGGAAGGGAAACCGGAGGAAGAAAAATTATATTTAAGGCTTTTACTGATCACAGATTATATTTGCGGCATGACAGATACTTATGCTAAAAATCTATATCAGGAGCTGAATGCATTTCATTAGTTTTTGGGGGAAAATTATGGATGGAATTGTTTACACATCCTATGCAGGACATACAGAGCAATATGCCCAGCTGCTCAGCAAGAAGATAGGACTGGTGGCCTATCCTTTGGAGGAGGCAAAAAAGGCGCTTCCGAAAAAGGCAGATGTGATCTATCTTGGCTGGGTCAGAAAGGGAAAGGTAGAAGGCTATCACAAGGCGAGCCGAGCCTTTCGGATCGGCTGTGTAGGCGCTGTTGGGATGAGCATTGAGGATGAAGCGGTATCAAAAGGAATCGCAGAGCAGACCGGAGTAGGAAATCTTCCTCTTTATTATATGCAGGGGGGATTTGATTTTAACCGCTTGAGCGGAAGAAACAGATTTATCATGAATCAGTTCAGGAAAACAATGGTTCCTGCCTATGAAAAACAGACAGATCTGGATGAGGCTCAGCTGAATATGTTAAAAATGTTTCGGGATGGGGGAAACAGCGTCAGTATTGACCGCTTATCACCGATCCTTGAATGGTATAAGAGTCAGAAATGATTCGGTAGAAGAGAAAAAGAGAAAGGGGCGATATCTGAATGACAATTACACAGATTGAATATTTTATGACGGTTGCGGAGTATAAAAATATTTCCAAGGCGGCGGATAAGCTCTTTATTACCCAGCCGGCACTGAGCCGCCAGATCGCGGCGATGGAGGAGGAACTGGGCTTCCAACTCTTTATCCGGTCGAGACCGATGAAACTGACACCGGCGGGTGAAGTCCTTTATATCGGACTGATGGGAATGACAGACCGCTACCACGAGAGCGTTCGGAAGGCAGCGGTGCATGGAAATGGTGCAGGCGGACTTTTGAATTTCGGCGTTCTGCCCGGTGTCGATGTCGGTGACTTCTTCCCGAAATTCTTATATCAGATGAAGCAGCAGTATCCGCATATCGAGATCAGTGCAGAGCCCGGCAGCTATGCGAACATGGTAGACGGCCTTCGGCGGCATAATTTCGATTTTGTGATCTCCTATGATTTTATTCTGGATGATAATCTCAATGTAGATGTCGACTGGTATGAGATCGATGAGCAGGACAGCTGCCTGGTTATTCCGACAGGCCATCCTCTGGCCGGCAGAGATTCCTATAAGCTGTCGGATTTTAAGGATGAGGTCTTTATCTTAAATGCACCGACGGATCTGGCCAATAACTGGGACGGACTCCTGAATAAATGTAAGGAGGCTGGTTTTGTACCGAAATACAAAATGGCTGAGGATCTGGATCAGTATATGCTTTTAACAGAGAGTGGTATGGGCGTTTCTGTCCTGAACGGAAGAAGCACCTTGAAGCATCACCCCAGAATGCAGTTTATCCCTATGGATGAAATCGGCAAGAATAAGCTGCTTTTGATCTGGGATAAGGAAAATCAGAATCCTTCTTTGAAGACAGCAAGGAAGGTTTTCAAAAAGGTACTGGAGGAAATAGGAGAAGAAGATGAGTAAAGCTTCTCAAAGTCCTTTTGATTTTGAAAAAATAAGAGTGCCCTTATTGGGCTGGTATGAGGCAAATAAAAGGGATTTGCCCTGGAGAAGGGATCAGGATCCATATCATATCTGGGTTTCGGAGATCATGCTGCAGCAGACCAGGGTAGAAGCGGTTCGGGAATATTATGCAAGATTTCTGAGGGAGCTGCCGGATATAGAAAGTCTTGCAGCCTGTCCGGAAGAAAAGCTGCTCAAGCTTTGGGAAGGCCTTGGCTATTACAATAGGGTAAGGAATATGAAAAAGGCAGCAGAAAGGATCATGGAAGAGTATGGAGGAGTCTTTCCCTCTTCCTATGAAGAGATCCTTGGCCTTTCCGGAATCGGATCCTATACGGCAGGGGCGATTGCTTCCATTGCCTATTCCCTTCCTTATCCGGCGGTAGACGGAAATGTGCTTCGAATTTTGATGCGTTTGTCGGATGATCCCTCCGATATAGCAAAAGCAGAGACGAAAAAGAGGGTCGAGGGCATTCTAAAGGAAAATATGCCTTCTGATCCGGGAAAGTGGAATCAGGCTCTGATGGAGCTTGGAGCTCTTGTCTGTCTTCCGAATGGAGAACCTCTTTGCCAAAGCTGTCCCTGGGGAGACTTCTGCCTGGCAAGAGTCCATAAAACGATAGATCAAAGGCCGGTAAAAAGCCCGAAAAAAGCCAGGAGAATCGAAAAAAGATCCATCCTTCTTCTCTCGGACGGGGAAAGGATTTTACTTCATAAGAGAGCAAAGAAAGGCCTGCTTGCAGGCCTTTATGAATTTCCGAATATCGAGGGATGGCAGGAGAAAAAGGAACTTCTGGCCTATGCAAAAGAGCTTGGGGAGGAGGTCCTTCGGATTCAGGAACTTGAGGAGGCGAAGCATATCTTCACCCATGTAGAATGGCATATGAAGGGCTATCTTCTTCGGATCGAGGAAGCGCGTGAAAGTAAGAAAAAGGAATATTTTTATGCCAGCCTGGAGGAGGTAGAAGAAAAATATGCCATACCGAGTGCCTTTCGGGTTTATACGGAATTTGCGAAGAAGTGGATAGAATGATCCCGGGCAGAACATCTCGGCCTTTTGCTTACCGAATTCGCAAAAGAAGCAAAAAAATGAGGATGCCGACGGCTTCGCGAGGAAGACCGCCGGCAGAGTTATGAAAAAGATTTATGTGTAATTAACTTTGGGTAGGAATTGTATAGTTTGAATAAAATCAGCACTTACTTTTCCTTACATTTGTTAATATATACCGTAAATATGAAAGCAATATGTGGAGAAAATGAGCAAAATGTAAACAAAATATGAACGAATAACATAAAATGTTCATATTTAGAAGCAGAAAGGTCAGGCAGGCTGGAAATGATTGGACATTGCTTTTTTTCATAGGTATAATGAAGCAGCAGACTAAAAAGAGGGTCTGTGGTATGTAAAATTGTACTTTCGCAGGATGCATTCTGACTTAGGACATCACTGCGCGATGCGATATAGAAAAATGGAGATTGAAAATGAAGTTACTGACAATTACCGTGCCCTGTTATAACTCTCAGGATTATATGGAGCATTGCATTAATTCCCTTTTAACAGGTGGTGAGGATGTAGAGATCATTCTCGTGGATGATGGTTCTACAGATGGTACGGCTGAGATCGCGGATCGTTATGCGGAGAACTATCCTACCATTGTAAAAGTAATCCATAAGGAAAACGGCGGACACGGAAGCGGTGTCAATGCCGGAATTGAGAATGCGACAGGAGCTTATTTTAAGGTTGTGGATTCCGATGACTGGGTGGATCCGGCTTCCTATAAGAAAATTCTCGAAAAGCTGAGAGAGTTCGTTCGTATGAAAAAGGCAGATGTCGTAGATCTTCTTGTCAGCAATTTCGTTTATGACAAAGAGGGAGCAAGCCGAAAGAAGGTAATGCAGTATATCTCCATGATGCCGCAGAACCGAATCTTTGAATGGAAGGATCTGAGAAGCATCCGTAAGGGTAAATATATACTCATGCATTCCATTATTTACAGAACAGAGGTCTTAAGAGAGTCCGGACTGAAGCTGCCGGAGCATACCTTTTATGTAGATAATCTTTTTGCTTATATTCCCCTGCCCTATGTAAAGCATCTTTATTATCTGAATACGGATTTCTATCATTATTATATTGGCAGAGAAGATCAGTCTGTAAATGAAGCAATCATGATCAAGAGAATTGATCAGCAGATCTATGTGAATAAACTGATGCTGCAGGCCTATGATCTGAAGAAGGATATCGAGGACGATAAGCTCAGAAAATATATGTATAATGATCTGGAGATCATTACGACGGTTTCCACAGCTCTGCTTAATAAGGCAAAGACAAAAGAAGCAAATAAAAAGAAAAAGAGCTTATGGAAATATATGTACAATTATAATCCCAAACTGTATTTCAGAATGAGAAATGGTCTGATCGGCAGAAGCATGACCCTTCCGGGAGAACCGGGCAGAATGCTGGGCGTCGGACTTTACAAGGTTGCTCAGAAAATTTACGGATTCAATTAAGGGAACAGTGGATGGCTATGCCATAAAAGGCCGAGATGTTCTGCCTAGGATTTGAAGTTTATCAACACGGTTTTCTATAACCCAAAGAAGAGGATGAAAAAAATCGCATCCTCTTCTTTTATTTCATTAAGTAGTTACCTCTTGTTCAAGGGAGAAAGACCACTGTACATAAAGAAATATACGATTGCCGCAAGTATGAGAGCCCCGATCACATCAACGATGGAATGCTGCTTGATAAAGAGCGTAGATAAAATAATAAGAAGTGCAACAATTGTGGAAGCACGATAGATGAACAGGGTCTTGCCAAGTGCTTTTTGCTGATCTCCCCGGCAGCGGGAGAGAATTTTATCCTTCAGCCAGCTGCTGTTGATGATAGTTGCATGCATGGCAACGGTATTGTAGACATGAAGAGAAGGAAATACATTTGTAGGTGTATCGATCGCATACATGGCTCGGACAAGAGAGGCACAGATTCCGTTTCCGGGAACGGTGGCCGGTCTTAAATCGATTCCGGTAGGATAGATAAAATTCAATATGGTAAAAAAGGCCATGCCGACTGCCATGAAGCGGTAGCCATTGAGATAGTCCTTTTCTGATACAAAAAAGAAAATGACCAGAAGAAGAAAGCAGTAAGGATACCAGGTATAATAGGCCAGCACAAAGGGCGCACAGAAGGGAATCTTCTGATCAAGGGCAAAAGTGATCAGATGATAAGAACTATTCCGATGCTCCAAAATAAAGAAACAAAGACAATAGGCAATAAAAAAAGCAATGGAAAAATAGAGCTCCCTGGGATGCTCGCGCTTAGATATAAAGCTGGATAAACGTGCTTTCATAAAAACTCCTGACTGGTATCACAGAATGCGTAATAACGAGGAAAACTATAACATAAATATTGTTTTTTTGAAAGGAGTCAGTTATAGTTATGTGTACTGGCGTAAAAAGGAGAACCTTTGTGATTCGCCTCTGATAAGCGATAAAATTATGGCGAAAGCGGAGTATAAAATGACAAAAGGAAAAAAGAGACTGATTACATTTATTTCGATTTTGATAGGAATTCTTGTTCTGATCTATCTCGCGGGAATTTTTTATTTTCAGAATCATTTTCTTCCGGGAACAAAGATCAACGGAATAGAAACAGAATACAAGACAGCGGAGGAAGCAAAGAGTGAAATTGCTTCAGAGGCATCAGTTTACAGCATCACCCTGGAGGAAACAGGAGATGCCACAGAGACCATCTCCGGTACGGAGATTGATTTTGCAGTCGAGTTTAATAATGAAGTAGAAAAGATCCTTGCTGCACAGAAGATCACAATCTGGCCCCTTGCCTTTTTCTCTGAGACGGAGACAGAATTAAGCGGCAGCGTCGTATTCGATGAGGATAAGCTGGCAAAGAAGGTAGATGAACTTTCCTGTATGGATGAAAGCAAGTGGACCCATGCGGAGAATCCGACTCTGGGTAATTATATAGAGGGAAGCGGGTATGAGATTCTGCCGGCTGCTTATGGAAGTGCGATTCAGAAGGATACCTTTCTTCAGAAGCTGACAGAAGCAATCTATGGGCTGAAGGATCAGTTCTCCCTTTTTGAGAATGAATGCTATGAGGCACCGCTTTATGCAACAGACAGTGAGCAGGCACTTGCAATGAAAGAATCAGCAGATGCTTACGGAGCGGCCCATATCAGCTATAGCTTTGGCGATGATACAGAAGTGATTGACGGCAATGTGATCAAAAACTGGCTGAAGATCGGAGATGATCTGAGTGTCAGTCTGGATACCGATCAGGTAAAAGCCTATATTGCAGAGCTGGCAGAAAAATACGATACCTATGGAAAGGGAGTCAGCTTTGTTACTTCTTATAATAAGACGATCACCCTTCCGTCAAAAAAATACGGCTGGGAGATCGATCAGGAAAAAAGTACGGACAAGCTGATCGAACAGATCGAAGCAGGAGAGACCTATGAAGGCCAGGTTAGCTTCAATCATAAGGCAGATGGCTGGGGTGAAAATGAGTTGGGAGATACTTACGTAGAGGTAAATGTGACAGCTCAGCATGTGCATTATTATAAGGATGGAAAACTGATCATTGATTCAGACTGCGTAACAGGAAATCCATCCCTTAAGCATGAAACGGATCTGGGTATTTATCATCTACAGTCAAAGTCTCTGGCAGCAGTACTCAAGGGAACGGATTATGCATCTCCGGTAGGCTATTGGATGCCCTTTAACCATGGAGAAGGTTTACATGACGCGACCTGGAGAACAAAGTTCGGCGGAACCATCTATAAGACAAGCGGTTCTCACGGCTGCGTAAATCTGCCCCTTAGTGTGGCAAAAACCATCTATGAGAATATAGAGGTGGGATGTCCGATCGTTGTATACGAGCTGGAAGGAACCGAAACAACGGCAACCAGCAGCTGGACACATGATTACGATGAAAATAAAGAAAAAGCAAAGACAAAGGCTGCTGCAATGAAACAGGCTTCTGAAGCAGAAGCGATCGCAGCTGAGGCAGCAAGTGCAGGCGCGGCAACAGATGTAAATACAGAAGAAGCTGCCGCAACACAGACCCAGGAAAGCCAGACACAAACAGAAGCGACTCCGGCAGAAAGTCAGAGTCAGGCAACAGACGCGGCGACGGAATAAGTTGAGTAAAGGCGAGGATGATTCATCCTCGCCTTTTATTTGATGAAAAATGGGAGTTGCAGAACAAAATGATAGCTATGTCATAAAGGCCGAGATGTTCTGCCCAGGATCAAAAACCGTTGAAAAACCCCAGTGCTTAGCAAGAGGTGCATGGAACATG
>CAVHNP010000068.1:0-12474 GCA_963637505.1 Prevotella sp. CAG:279 | reverse complement strand
CACGACGCGAGCCTTGTGAATCGTCATTAGAAGATCCTGCTTACGAACTCGAATCAACTTTTTTGGCAAGGTCTCTTTGGAAAAGTGTGATTTTACATAAACTCCGACTGAGTAAATCTATGGCGATTTGCGAGGCTCTCGTCGTGACGAAACGGATGCTAGCGACAGCGAGCGACTGTGCCCAAGGGGCCGAAGGGCGTAGCCCTGAGTGAGCGCGGAGCGCGAGTTTCGCAGGAGCTGTCGCGAATAGGCGACGTGAGGAACAGAGAACGAAGCATGCCAGAGATTTACTCAGTTCGGAGCCATGATAATAATGATTGAAAATAAAGGGTTATAGGACAAAACTCTAGATTTCAAATCATTGCAGATTCTGCTGAATCACCGCCCAAATATCCTCCGTTTCATAACCGGCTGCCCAGCTGGCAACGCCTGCAAGCGAATTCTGCTGCACCAGCTGCACTCTTGCTCCGACCGATCCGGCATCCTCCAGCCATACCTGGTAGGTCATGCCGTTCTCCGTATATTCCGCATAATTCTGTCCGCTCGTCTCATCCGGATTTGCAGTAACGCCCTTGGATGCCAGTAGATTGTTTATCGCTTCCATTCCATAGGCCGTGCTGCTCACACTGCCGTCAGATCCGATCGCCCATAATCTTGTATAAAAGGGAATGCCGAGAATCAGCTTATCCGCGCTCACCTCTGTCAGCATATTCTTTACACTCTCCTCGGAATAGGAAAGGCTGGCAACGGAACCTGCCTCTGATCCGACATAGTGTTCATCATAGGCCATCACGATCACATAATCCGCAACTTCACTCATTTCCGCCCGGTCATAATACTCTGTCATGGAAAAAAGAGGCGGGACATCCACGGAAAGCACCAGGCCGTTATTCCGGCAAAGGACGGACATCTCCCGGATAAACTGTATATAGGAATCTCCGACCTCGGAGCTCATTCCTTCCAGGTCAACATTGATCCCGTCAACGCCATTCGACAGAGCGACCGACAGAATATTGTTTTCGGCATTTTCCCTGATCGAGGTATGGGTCAGGATCTGCGTCGTATCCAGATCGCTGCTCTCGCTGTTTACGATATTCGATACCAGCATCCAGACCTCTACCCCCTGGTTATGAGCTGCCTGCACATAGCTGCTGTCTGCGATCGAGTTGACATTTCCTGCATTGTCCGCAAGGGTAACCCAGGTTGGTGAAATGACATTCACCCCGCTTGCATTTGCGAGAATATCCGCCATTCCGCTGTTTGCATCCTGCACCGATACATTAAACCAGGTCAGATTGATCTTGTGATCCCTCTTGAGGGACGTATAGTCCGGATAAGAAAAATCCCTGCTTACTGTCTCGGTATAAACCTCATTCAGCTTGGAGGAGGGCACATAACCGATATAACCGTCTTCTGTTTTGATATGAGACCACTTACCGGCATCATCCAGCCAGGTAACCTTTGTGCCTGCTTCCAGCTCTGTCAGGACCGGGCTCTTCGGCCCGCCCAGAACTCTGAGTGCAGTCTTACTCTTCAGCTCGGCATAGCTTGTCTCTCCCCACTGGGATCTGATCACCAGACGGGCCGGTGAATCATACTCTGCATAGTCTATATTGGTATACTGCTGCACGTAAGCAAGATTAATATACATTTTTCCATTGATATTTTTTATCTGGTCTGCAGAGTTTTCCTTTACCGATTCTGTCGGGAGGGTATAAATCAGAAGCTGTTCATTTTTGTCCCAATAAAATCTGCTGTTTATCTTTTTCTGAACCAGATCCAGGCTGATATAAAGGCTGTCATTTTCCTTATAGCCATAGTAGCCCATCACTTCCTGATCCAATACCACGGCCAGCTTTTCTCCCGGCTGGTCTGCCAGGATCTGCGCATCCGCCGATACGGAAGCAGAAAAATAAGAATCCAGATCTGCCCTCTCCTTTGTCGGACCATATCTCTGATAGGCAAATCCGCCGATTACCGCAAGAATCACCAGAGGAATGAGAAGGAAAAACCATCCCCTTAAACTGTGTTTTCTTTTCTTTTCTGTCTGTTCCATCTTCGGACCTCCTCATATGCCTCACAGTGTATCATAAAAATAACCGGTCTGCCAAACTCGTCTGCAGACCGGCCTGTAATTCACCGCGTCAGGGTGAACAAGAAAGGTCACCCTTTTATTCGTTTATTACTTTATCAAATCTTACTTCCAGCAGATCGCCTCCTTCATTTTTAATGTAGTCTCTCATATAGGAGCCCTTCTCACAACACATACTGGCATCGGCAATCTCTTCCGGCGAGCTTTCCTCCCCGGACAAAGTCAGTCTGATACCATCTTTTCTATAGCCTGCAAGCTCCATAATGAGCTCAATCCATTCTGTTTTGTTTTCCATTTTCTTCTCCTTCATACTTCCTCTTTGGAGGCCAGATTCGTGATACTGTCATATGAAGAGAATTTTCCGGTTCTACGGTGCTTTCATCTGCTAACAACATAGCTTTATCCTTTTCATCTGGCAGTTGTCTTTACTTCCGTCTCCATAAAAAACACGCAGCGTTTCAAACACCGTATCACCGGCAAAGCACACCTCCCTTCAAAAAATGTCTTTTCCCGTTCACCTTTAAATAGCTGGAATAATCTCGAACTTTTCGATAACGATAGGATCCTGATCTTCAGGATAAAAGCAAAAGACTGCCTGTATCGAAAATGTTGCCACTAGAATCATGGCAACCCCTGTGAATATTAAATACTTACTATTAATTTTTGTTTTATTTCTAATTGAAATATCCGAAAAAATGAATTCTCTTTCGGTTTCTTATGAATGGCTTTTCCTCGGAACGGGAAAATCATCTTTATTATAACCCATCTGTCTCTTTTTGCAATTCTTTTACAAAAAAAATCTCTTTACGCATCATTTTTAGTGCAAAAAGCACTAGAAAACACGTAAAGAGACTCTTTATCCACCTTTTTCGATTTGTTTCTTCTCTTTTTCCACACCTGAATAAGCAGAACTTTTTCTTTTTGTGGAAAAGAATGCAGATCCGTTTTTTATTCTTTCTCCGCTGCCGGCTTCTTCTTCGCTGCCCTGCCATAGGTTTTGGCGAGGATCTGCATGTCTCTTGCCAGCTCATCCGACATCTGTCCCTTATTCATTCTCCACTGCCAGTTCCTGCCTCCGAGTGTGGAAGGATGGTTGATCCTGGCATGATTGTCCAGACTCAGATAATCCTGAAGGGGGATGATCGCGGTATCCGCAACAGAAGCAAAAATGCAGCGGATCATCTGCCAGCTGGCGCCCATTTCATGTCCAATCATGGCATAGCGGTCAACGAATTCCCTCTCATGTCCGCTGCTGTTCTTATACCAGCCATAAAGGGTTTCGTTATCATGCGTTCCCGTATAAGCCACGCAGTTACGGGGATAACGGTAAGGCAGATATTCGCTGCTTTCCGATTCATCAAAAGCAAACTGGAGTACCTTCATGCCCGGAAAGCCTGTTTTTTCCACCAGCTCATAGACGCTCTCTGTCAAAAACCCCAGGTCTTCTGCTATAATCTTCTGCTTTCCGAGTGCCTTTTCCAAAGCCTCAAAGAGTTCATAGCCCGGGCCGTCCATCCAGGCTCCCTTTTCCGCTGTTTCATTCCCGTAAGGAATCGTATAATAGGCATCAAATCCGCGGAAATGATCGATCCTGACGACATCATAGAGATGAAAGGCGTGTGCGATCCGGTCGATCCACCACCTGTAACCTGTCTTCTTATGATAAGACCAGTTATAGACCGGATTTCCCCAAAGCTGACCTGTCGGAGAAAAACCATCCGGCGGACAGCCCGCTACGACATTCGGCTTCCCCTCCTTATCCAGATCAAACAATTCCGGATGACTCCAGACATCCGCTCCGTCCTCTGCCACATAGATGGGCATATCTCCTATGATCTCGATGCCTCTCTCATTGGCATACTTCTTCAGCTTCATATACTGCTCTTCGAAGAGATACTGCAGGAACTGATAAAAACGAATCTCATCCGCCAGCTGCTCGCTGCTCTTCCGTATGGCCTGGGGCTTTCTCTGCCTCAGGTTCAATGGCCAGTCATGGTAGGATTTTTGTTGATTTGCCTCTTTCAGGGCACAGTAATGTGCATAATCCTCCAGCCAGTCCCGGTTCTTTAAGATAAAGTCCTCAAAGCCCTGTCTTTCCTTTGCCTCTTCCGCAGTGATCTTTCTGCCTGCCAGATCGGAAAAGGGACTCCTCTCATAGGCGATTCGAAGCAGCTCATAGCGGTTCTGATACTGCTTTTCATAGTCAACATACATGGGATCATTTCCAAAATCCCTCGCATCCACTTCTTCTCTGCTTAAATAACCCTTATCGATCAGCTGGCAAAGATCGATAAAATAAGGATTTCCCGCAAAGGTCGAAATGGACTGATAGGGAGAATCCCCGTAGCCCGTCTGTCCTAAGGGCAGGATCTGCCAGTAAGACTGTCCTCCTTTTTCCAGAAAATCCACAAAACGATAAGCTTCCTCCGAAAAGCAGCCGATGCCATACGGTGATGCAAGACTGCTGATCGGTAACAGAACACCACACTTTCTCTCCATTTTCTACTCCTCCCTAAGCATCATAAATGCGGCCAGATTTCCTCTCTTTCCCTGACTTGCTCTATGTGAAAAAAGTCTTTTGGGGTTGCAGCAGGTACAGATATCCGTAAGGGCGATCTGCTCCTTTTTCACCCCTGCATGCTCCAAAATAAGCTCATTTGCCTTCCAAAGATCCAGCTGATAATGGCCATTTTTCTTATCCAGAAGAATCTTCTCCTCTTCTCCCGGAAAAGCAGCCTTAAACTGAAGGGCCACATCCTCACTGATCTCATAGCACTCCTGACAGATAGAGGGACCGATGGCACAGATCACCTCTTCCGGTCTCGTTCCAAACTCCTGCTTCATTTTTTCCAGGGTAACCCTGCCGATTCCCTTCACGGTTCCCTTCCAGCCGGAATGGGCCAGTCCGATGGCTTCATGGACCGGATCTACAAAATAAAGAGGCGTACAATCTGCATGAGAAGTAAAGAGCACCAATCCTTTTACATTGGTGATCAGGCCGTCAACGCCTTCGTAATCCATCTCCTTCACCAGACCCTTGCCGGCATCCTCTTCCGTGATCACCCTTACATGGTCTGTGTGCTCCTGCCTGGACAGTACAAACTTTTCTTCCGAGCTTCCCAGGGCCTTTGCGATCCTATGATAATTCTCCCTGACAGCCTCCGGGCGGTCTCCCCTGCCAAAGCTAAGGTTTAAAGCGGACAAAAAGCCTTCACTTACGCCCCCTTCTCTGGTCGTAAAACCATGCCTGACCGTGGGAATTTCCTCCAGCTTCGGAAAGGTCAGGATCGGCAGTTTCCCATCCAGCCAAAGCCGCTCTTCCATTCGTCCCCCGTTTTCTTTTCTGATCCACTCTGCCATCTTGCTCTCCTCCTATACGAGGTATTTGTTTTCTATGCGATAAAATAAGAATGTGCCTTGGCACATTCTTATGCCGAGGCGCGGTTGCTTCAGCAACCCTCTTCCTCTGCGCCGAGTGTGCATCTCCGTGCCTTTTTCGTTCATAGAAATTCCAGAAGAATTTCTATGAACAAAAAAAGCTGCCGCAAAATTTGCAGCAGCCATAAGCTCTTCTTTTACCGTGCATCCCGCTTTGAATCCCGCCCATAAACGTTACTTCAACAGTTAACTCAGCCCAGGCACCCTCACGGCACCCGAGAGCTTCCGCTTAGTGCTGCTTCGTTCCCGACCTGACACGGTTCACGGATTCCCGCTGCGCGAGACCCAAACCTCAACGCCACTTATCGAAGGCAGCTTTACAGACTGCAGACCCGAGGCGGGATATCACCCCATCTGTAGCGGATTGATGGTATAGGACACCGCTAGAGCCCCGGCTGCACGGTAGCTAAAAGTATAGCATTTCCCCTTTTATCCGTCAAGATTCCTCTTTGCCTTCTTCAGGCTTATTCCTCTTTGCCTTCTTCAGGCTTATCCGGCTCTGCTGCCTGCTCCCCGGAAGAAGCTTTCCTTTCTTCTTCCTTTGCAAGCTCTTTTTCTTTTTTCTTTCTTTCTCTCAGATTTCTGAAAAATCCAGAGATCAGACTGCTTGTCTCTTCCTCCAGAACGCCTTTTTCGATCTCAACCTGGTGGTTGAACTCCTGCATCTGCAAAAGATTGATCACCGAACCGCAGCAGCCGGCCTTCGCATTCATACAGCCGATCACCACCCGATCCAGTCTGGCCTGCACAATGGCACCCGCGCACATCTGACAGGGTTCCAGAGTCACATAGATCGTGCAGCCCTCCAGCCTCCAATCCCCCAGCTTTTTGCTGGCCTTCCGGATCGCGATCATTTCCGCATGAGACAAGGTGCTCGTATCTTTATTCCTGCGGTTATAGCCTCTCGCTATAATCTGTCCGTCATAAACGATCACACAGCCAATCGGCACTTCATCGATCTTCTCTGCCTTTTTTGCTTCCCTTAAGGCAGCCCGCATAAATTTTTCGTCCTCTGTGAGTCCTATTCCGAACATAACGTCTCTCTTACTGTCTTTTTCTTCTGCTGATCACATTGCTTAAGGCAGCGAACTGAGCCAGGCTAAGCGCCTCGCCCCGAACGGTTTCCTTCTCCCCGATCTCAATGATGCTCTCTCTGATCTCCTCCTTGGAAATCCCTGCTCCGCCTCCGTTGCTAAGGGCATTCACCAGGGTTTTTCTCCTCTGATTAAAGGAATCCCTGATCAGACGGAACATTAATTTCTCATCCTCCGTTTCCACCGGTGGCTTCTCATAAAGACTCAGCTTGATCACGGTAGAAGAAACCTGAGGAGGCGGCAAGAAAGAAGATGGTGCTACCTCCATCTCGATCTCGGCATCCGCATAATACTGCACGGCAAGGGAAAGGGCTCCATAAGCCTTTGAACCCGGTTCGGCCTGCATTCTCTCGGCAACTTCCTTCTGTACCATGATGGTGATGCTCTCAATCGGCAGCTTCTTCTCCAGAAGCTCCATCACGATCGGGGTAGTAATATAGTATGGCAGGTTTGCAACCACCTTGAAAGGCTTTCCATTGCCTTCTGCTGCCAGTTTCTCCAGATCCACCTTCAAGATATCCTCATGGATCAGAGTAAAATTATCATAGCCCTGCATCAGATCCGTCAGGATCGGAATGAGCTTATCATCGATCTCGACCGCCGTCACATGACCGGCTTCCTCGCAAAGATAATGGGTCATGGAACCGATACCCGGCCCGATCTCCAGGACATGATCTTCCTTTGTCACGCCGGCAATGTCTACAATTCCTCTCAGTACACCTTCATCGATCAGAAAGTTCTGGCCAAATTTCTTTTTTGTGGAAAATTCATATTGTTTTAAAATATACAGGGTTCTCTGAAGCTGGTCAGACATTCTCTTTCCTCCGGTCTAATCTGTAAAAACGCATAGCGTTCTCCTCTGTGATACGGATCACCTCTTCTGCGCTTATCCCCTTAAACTCTGCCATTTTCTCTGCTACATAGGGGAGGTTCAGGGAAGAATTCCGCTTTCCCCTGTTTGGCTCCGGTGCAAGATAAGGGCAGTCGGTCTCCAGCAGAAGTTTTTCCATCGGAAGCAGTTTCACGGTTTCCTGCAGTTTTTTTGCATTCTTGAAAGTAAGCACGCCTCCGATTCCAAAGTAGCAGTTCATTTTCAAAAAGCGCTGAGCCAACTCCGGTGAATAGGAATAGCAGTGGATCACCACCGGTATCTCTTCTGCATGAAGCTCCTCTAAAATCTCCACTGTATCCTGCGCTGCCTCCCGGGAATGAATGATCACCGGAAGGTCCTTTTCCTTGGCCAGCTCAAACTGTCTGCGGAACCAGTATTTTTGCTGCTCTCTTACCTCGGGATCCTTCTCCCAGTAATAATCCAGTCCAATCTCTCCGACTGCCAGGATCTTCTCCCGGGAAAGCTGGTCGCTAAGCCACTGAAAGCGTTCTTCATTTAAGCCATCAATATCACTCGGATGAATCCCCAAGGCACCGTAAATAAAATCATATTCCTCCGTCAGGGCAATCGTTCTCTCCCAGGACGGAAAATCCGAACTGACATTTACGATTCGATCGATGCCATGCTCCCGCATGGCACCGAGAATCTCCTGTCGGTCCGGATCAAATTTTGCATCATCATAATGTGCATGTGTATCAAAAATCATCGTCTATTCCTTAGCAGATCTCTGCTCCGCTCGGCATCTCCTTTTCCGGTGTCATCAGGGCAAGATTGCCTTCTGCATCCTCTGCACAAAGCAGCATTCCCTCTGAAAGAACACCTGCAAGCTTGGCCGGCTTCAGGTTCACAAGAACCATGACCTTCTTACCAACCATCTCCTCCGGCGTATAGAACTTACGGATACCGGAAACGATCTGTTTTACCTGAGAACCGATCTTTACCTGGGAACAAAGCAGCTTCTTTGACTTCGGCACTGCTTCACAGGAAATGATCTGTCCAACCTGGAACTGCATCTTCATGAAGTCATCAAAGCTGATCTCTGCTTTTGCCTCAATATCGATGCCTTCCTCTTCTTCCTTCTCCTCTTCTGCTTCTTCTACCTGCGGATGAAGCTCGGCTACCTTGGCGAGTACTTCATTCACATCCTGTCTTGCAAAGAGAATCTCCGGCTGATCCGTCACCTTATTGCCGCTCTCATAGAGACCGAACTCTGATAACTCTTCAAAGCTTCTTCTCTTACCATTGATCTGGGTCAGGATCTTTTCTGCTGTTGACGGCATTGCGCTTTCGATCAGAACCGCACCGATGTTGATGCTTTCTACCAGGTTGTAAAGGACTGTCGCAAGACGATCCTGCTTGCTCTCATCCTTTGCCAGAGCCCAGGGCATGGTCTCATCGATATATTTATTGCAGCGTTTGAAGAGGTTCATCACCTCAGAAATGCCGTCTGCAACATGATAGCTGTCCATCTTCTCTGCAGCCTTTGCTGCGGTCTGTGTAACAACCGCCTTCAGATCCTCATCTACCGGCTCACTGACTCCGGCATTTCTGACAACACCGCCGAAGTATTTATTGCTCATGGAAATGGTTCGGTTTACAAGATTACCCAGGGTATTTGCCAGGTCGGAATTCAGTCTCTCGACCATCAGCTCCCAGGAGATCACGCCGTCATTCTCATAAGGCATCTCATGCAGAACAAAATATCTTACGGCATCCACGCCAAAGAAATCCGCCAGCTCATCTGCATAAAGCACATTTCCCTTTGACTTTGACATCTTACCACCTGCCTGCAGAAGCCAGGGATGTCCGAATACCTTCTTGGGAAGGGGCAGATCCAGAGCCATCAGGAAGATCGGCCAGTAAATCGTATGGAAACGAACAATATCCTTACCGATCAGATGCAGATCTGCCGGCCAGAGCTTTGCAAACTGCTCAGTCGATCCGTCCGGATCATAACCAACTTTTGTAATATAGTTTGTCAGTGCATCCAGCCATACATAAACCACATGCTTGGGATCAAAATCGACGGGAATGCCCCATTTAAAGCTTGTTCTGGAAACACAAAGATCCTGCAGACCCGGCTTCAGGAAGTTATTGACCATCTCGTTCTTTCTGGAAACGGGCTGAATAAACTCCGGATGCTCATCATAGTACTGCATCAGTCGGTCGGCATACTTGCTCATCTTGAAGAAATAAGCCTCTTCCTTTGCCGGCTGAACCTCTCTTCCGCAATCCGGACACTTACCGTCTACCAGCTGGGACTCTGTCCAGAAGGATTCACAGGGAGTGCAATACAGTCCTTCATAGGCTCCTTTATAGATATCGCCCTTGTCATAAAGCTTTTTGAAGATCTTCTTGACACATTTCTCATGATCCTCATCCGTTGTACGGACAAAATTATCATAAGAAGTATCCATCAGATCCCAGATCCGCTTTACTTCGGCTGCAACATCATCCACGAATTCCTTGGGTGTAATACCTGCTGCATTTGCCTTCTCTTCGATCTTCTGACCATGCTCGTCTGTTCCGGTCTGGAAATAAACATCATAGCCTTCCAGTCTTTTGAACCTGGCGATACAGTCTGCCAGAATAATCTCATAGGTATTACCGATGTGCGGCTTTCCGCTTGTGTAGGCGATCGCCGTTGTCATATAAAACTTGCCTTTGTTTCCCATTATTATAGCTTACTCCTCTTCTTCGACCTCAGCTTCTTCTGCTGTAGTCTCTTCTTCTGCCTCAGCCTCACAGTCTGCTTCAGCTTCTTTTTCTTCTTCGAAATCCTGAACCGTTTCCTTTACTTCTTCCTCATCCTCGTCTACGGACTCACCGCAATTCGGGCAATAGCGTACTGCCTTTTCGATCTCCATGCCGCAATGCGGGCACTTCTGAAGTCCCTTGATCTCAAGGATCTCATGACGGATGTCTTTGATCTCTTCTAAGGTCTGACGGATCAAGAATACCTCTTCTAAAGCGGTCTCGTCTTTTTTGCTCTCGATCTCATAGACCTTTTTACCGATGGAAACATACTGCTTCTCTACAAAAGTCTGCTTTGATTTCAGTTCGATATTCAGTTTTGCAAGATTTGAAGTATCGTTAAATTTGTCGGAAAGAACCTTTCCTGCTGTGCCAAGTGTTCCTGTCAGTTTATCCATAAAATCTGCCATCGTAATTCCTCCAATTCGTTTCTTTTCTTTTATAAAACTTTCATACAAAAAACAACTTCCCAGTCCTTCCTCCTTTCAGACAAAAAGACACATCGTTATTATATAACGCGATCTCCTATCCCGCAAGCAAGCAGCCCCTTCCCCCTGAATAATTTTTGACATCACTGCTGTGCTTTGCTAAACTTAAGTGGTTAATAGAAAAATCCACAATTATGGTTGTAATTTCAGCTATTTTAAAGGAGCAAGCATGCCAAAACTTAACGAAAACTATCTGAATATCAAAGAAAGCTATCTGTTCGCCGAAATCGCTAACAGAGTCAATGCCTATCAGGCTGCAAATCCGGACAAAAAAGTAATCCGTCTCGGAATCGGCGACGTAACAAAGCCCCTTCCGAAAACCGTTATCAAGGCGCTTCATGATGCCGTTGATGATCAGGCCGCTGCCGATACCTTCAAGGGTTACGGCCCCGAGCAGGGCTATGACTTCCTGCGCAATGCGATCACCGGCTACTATAAATCCTTCGGTGCCGACCTGGATCCCTCTGAGATCTTCATCTCTGACGGTGCAAAGAGCGATACCGGAAATATCACAGAAATGTTCGGTGTAGATAATGTTATCCTGGTTCCGGATCCTGTTTATCCGGTTTACGTTGACACCAACATCATGGGTGGCAAAAATCTTGCCTATATGTATGGAAATGCAGAGAATTCCTTCCTGCCGATGCCGGATCCGGACGTACATGCAGATGTCATCTACCTTTGTTCTCCGAACAACCCGACCGGTGCTGTTTATAACAAGGAACAGCTTGAGATCTGGGTTGACTATGCCCTGAAAAACGAGGCTGTTATTCTTTTTGATGCAGCTTACGAAGCATTTGTTTCCGATCCTGCTCTTCCACGAAGCATTTTCGAGATCGAAGGTGCCAAGAAATGTGCGATCGAGTTCTGCTCCTTCTCCAAGACAGCAGGCTTTACCGGAACAAGATGCGGTTATACCGTTGTTCCGAAGGATCTGGTATTCAAGTCCGCAGACGGCAGGGAAATGTCCCTCAATGCAATGTGGCTGCGCAGACAGTCCACTAAGTTCAACGGTACTTCCTACATCATCCAGAAGGGTGCTGCCGCTGTATTCACTGAAGAAGGCATGAAGGAATGCCGCGAGAATATCGCTTTCTACCAGGGCAATGCCAAGATCATCGCTTCTACTATGGAGAAATTCGGCATCCGCTACTATGGCGGCCAGCATTCTCCCTACATCTGGTTTGAATGCCCGAACGGCATGAATTCCTGGGACTTCTTTGATGTTCTTCTGAACGAGGTTCAGGTTGTCGGAACACCGGGCGCCGGCTTCGGCGAAGGCGGTGCGAACTTCTTCCGTCTGACCTCCTTCGGTGACAGAGAGAATACCATCGAGGCAATGCAGCGTTTTGAAGCGCTGATGACAAGTAAGTTTGGGAAATAATTTGCGCTTTTAGCTATAATTAAAGATGGCAATGCCATAAAAGGCTGAGAATGATTCTGCTGAATCATTCTCGGCCTTTTTTCAATTTTCATCAATACCTTCGTCCTATTACTCCAGCCCTAATATTAGGTTCAGATATGGAAGCAGAACTCCGAACTGAGTAAATCGATGGCATGCTTCGTTCTCTGTTCCTCACGTCGCCTATTCGCGACAGCTCCTGCGAAACTCGCGCTCCGCGCTCACTCAGGGCTACGCCCTTCGGCCCCTTGGGCACAGTCGCCCGCTGTCGCTAGCATCCGTTTCGTCACGACGAGAGCCTCGCAAATCGCCAT
>CAVHNP010000067.1:0-12703 GCA_963637505.1 Prevotella sp. CAG:279 | reverse complement strand
CGGTACGTACGGTGCTGTGAGAGGACGGCGGCTAATCACCGCCTCCTACTCGATTGCTTTTATGCCTCACGTCTTCCTTCTTACTGATGAATCTTTCAATCTTCTCAACGAGCTTTCCAACGGTAACTCCGAAAACAAATACGGTAAGAATAAATCCTGCCAGTGAAATGTAATCTGTCATATCTGCATCACCCTCCTTTCTTGACCGGCTTATGCCGGGCGGAGGGCTTATCACATCCCTCCTTTGAAAAAAGAAGGGACGAGAATGATTCTGCCGGAGCTAAAATAAGAAAAGACACATCTCATATCGAGATGTGTCCGACAGTTCATATAGAGGATTTTTAAAAGTGGTTCATCGCTTGTGATACGGTTTGGGTGAAGCACACGCCGCCGTCCCCGTATCGCGATGTTCCTGAGTTGATACGTACGATGCAATCCGATGAAGCACACGCCACCTTCTCTTATCTGTATCAATAAATCCGTTACACAATGTGCAGCATCGGTGAAGCGCTCGCCGCCGCAACTGCTTTGTGTTTATGTCTTTATTATACACGGAAATTGACTAGAGTCAAGCAAACGAAGAAAAACTGGCGTATTGCACAAAAGAGGGGCGAAAAAGTG
Organism: Prevotella sp. CAG:279; assembly: GCA_963637505.1. Lineage (GTDB taxonomy): Bacteria > Bacillota > Clostridia > Lachnospirales > Lachnospiraceae > RUG14243. The sequence goes on along the minus strand of CAVHNP010000067.1, from coordinate 12,082 downwards.
TACAAAAGAACCTAATTGTCTGATAGTTAACAAACAATATGACGAAAGAGACGGATACAATTTCGAGAATATTCAGGAATTGAAGATACTGTATAAAAAACAGAAAAAATACAAGAATGCTTGACAGATACCCTGATGGGGTATATTATTTTCGCATAAAGATACCCTATGGGGGTAAGAGAAGAATGAACGCGAAAGGATAAAGAGATAGATATGCAGGAAGAAATTATTTCAGAAGAAAAAAACAGAGAAGATATGTCGGAAAAGGTCTGTCCGCATTGCTGTGACAGACATAAAAAGAGAAGCCCTGAGGAAGAGAAGAAGCTTTTGACCAGACTTCGTAAGGTAGAAGGTCAGATCAGGGGACTGGAGAGAATGGTAGAAAACGATGCCTATTGTCCGGATATCCTGGTTCAGGTTTCGGCAGCGACCAGCGCCTTGAACAGCTTTAGCAAGGAACTTCTCGCCAGCCATATTAAAAGCTGCGTTGTCCATGATATCAAAGAAGGCAATGAGGAGACAATTGACGAGCTTTGCAGACTTTTGCAGAAGCTGATGAAATAAGAAAGGATGGAAAATGGATCAGTACAGAGTTACGGGTATGACTTGTGCGGCCTGCCAGTCCCATGTGGAAAAGGCGGTCGCTAAGGTGGAAGGCGTGGAGAGCGTTACGGTTTCCCTACTTACGAATTCAATGTCGGTTTCCGGAGGCGCCTCCGCCGAAGCTGTGATAAAGGCGGTAGAGGATGCCGGTTACGGAGCAGAACAGATGGGGGCAGAAAAGAAGAGCAAGGCAAGTGATAAGCTTGCGGCTTCGGCTGATGCCCTGAAGGATCGGGAGACACCGAAGCTGGTAAGGAGGCTGATCCTTTCGGTCGGTTTTCTTCTGGCCCTTATGTATATCACTATGGGGCACAATATGTGGAACTGGCCTCTGCCGGCATTTTTGCTGCATAACCATATCGGACTTGCCATTTCCCAGATGCTGCTTGCCATCATCGTGATGTTTATTAACAGAGCCTTCTTTGTTTCCGGAATCAAATCCCTCTCACACGGATCGCCGAATATGGACAGCTTGGTTGCCCTGGGTTCGGGTGTTTCCTTTGGCTGGTCTCTCTTTGTCCTTTATAAAATGACCTATTTACTGACAAATGGAACAGCAAATATGGATCTAATGGAGATTTATCATAACCAGCTCTATTTTGAATCCGCAGCTATGATTCCGGCTCTGATCACAGTGGGAAAGACCCTGGAGTCTCTGTCTAAGGGAAGGACAACGGATGCCCTGAAGAGCCTTTTGCAGCTGGCGCCGAAGAAGGCTTTGGTGGAAAGGGATGGCAAGGAGATCGAGCTGGAGATCGACGATGTTGTGATCGGAGATGTTTTTCTGGTAAAGCCCGGAGAGGCTATTCCGGTGGATGGGGTGATCTTGGAAGGAGAGAGCGCGGTAGATGAGTCGGCTCTGACAGGAGAATCTATTCCGGTGGATAAGGCACCGGGAGATAAAATCAGTGCAGCGACAATAAACCAGTCCGGTTTTATCCGGGCAAAGGCCAGCAGGGTCGGAGAAGATACGACCTTTTCCCAAATCATTCAGATGGTTTCGGATGCGGCAGCAACCAAGGCGCCGATTGCAAGAATTGCAGATAAGGTTTCCGGCATCTTTGTACCGGGCGTAATGTTGGTGGCAATTTTGGTTATGTTTATCTGGCTTTTTACCGGACACCCGCTTGCTTATGCTTTGGAAAGAGCCATCAGTGTGCTGGTAATTTCCTGCCCCTGTGCTTTAGGCCTTGCAACGCCGGTTGCAATCATGGTAGGAAACGGTGTGGGAGCCAAGAACGGAATTCTTTTTAAGACCAGTGAATCCCTGGAAAATGCCGGTAAGATACAGATCGTAGCCCTGGATAAGACCGGTACGATCACAGAAGGAAAGCCCAAGGTAACGGATATTCTTCCGGCAGAAGGGATAGAAGAAACAGAGCTCCTGGAGCTGGCCTTTTCCCTGGAAGAGAAAAGTGAGCATCCTCTGGCAAGGGCAATTGTGGAAAAAGGAAAGGAGCTTGGCTTAAAAGCAAGGCCGGTAAGCGATTTTCAGGCTCTCGCCGGAAATGGTGTGAAAGCATCGATAGGGGGAGAAGTAATCTACGGTGGTTCGGGAAGCTTTATTGGCAGCAGAATCTCTCTTCCGCCTGCCTTTGCAGCAGAGGCAGATGCCCTCGCTGCCGGCGGAAAAACGCCCTTGTATTTTGAAAAAGAGGGAAAACTGCTGGGTATGATCGCGGTGGCTGATGTGATCAAGGCAGATTCGGCCCAGGCGGTTAAGGAACTGCAGCACATGGGTGTTGAAGTTGTCATGCTGACAGGCGATAATGAAAGAACAGCAAGGGCAATCGGTGATCAGGCAGGCGTTGACCGGGTGATTGCGGGCGTTCTTCCGGATGGAAAGGAAAAGGAGATCAAGAAGCTTTCCGCCAGAGGAAAGGTTGCCATGGTTGGTGACGGTATTAATGATGCGCCGGCTCTTACAAGGGCAGATATCGGAATTGCGATCGGAGCAGGAACGGATGTGGCTATTGATTCGGCAGATATTGTTCTGATGAATTCAAAGCTGACAGATGTAGCGGCAGCGATCAGACTGAGCAGGGCAAGCCTGAGAAATATTCATGAGAATCTGTTCTGGGCTTTTGCCTATAATGTGCTCCTGATTCCCATGGCAGCCGGTGCCTATGCCTCTATTCAGATCAATCCCATGTGGGGCGCGGCAGCCATGTCCCTGTCCAGTTTTACAGTATGCATGAATGCCCTGAGACTGAATCTGTTCAAGCTGCATAGCACGGCAGGAGATAAACCCCTGCGTCATAAGGCACTTCCGGAGAGCTCTGTTGAAGAGGCAGGCCTTTCCGAAAATGATAGAAAAGAAAAAAGTGTAAGCGTAAGTGAAAAAGAAAGAAAGGAAAACGAAATGAAGAAAACAGTAAAGGTAGAAGGTATGATGTGTCATAATTGCGAGAAGCATGTACAGAATGCGCTGAAGGCAATTGACGGAATTGAGGAAGCAGTTGCAGATCATGAAGCAAATAAGGTAGAGATCACCTTGAGTCATGAGGTTGCAGAAGAGGAAATCAAAAAGGCGATCGAGGAAGAAGAGTATACCTATCTCGGAATGGAGTAAAAGATCATAGGATAAAACGTGTTGATAGCTGATGCCAGCTATAAAGGCCGAGATGTTCTGCTCAGGATCAAAAACCGTTGGGATTCCGGCGCCATTTTAAATCGTGCTTTGCACGATTTAAAATGGCGCCTCGCGTGTATCATATCACCAAGGCGATACGATATAGAGCGAACGTGTGTTTTGAATCCGGCAGAATCATTCTCGGCCTTTTGTTTGTATCACATCATCAAAGCGATACGGTATAGGCGAGAGCGCCTTTCCCGAAATTTATGCAAAGAAGGAGCTGACAAAAACAAGACCAAAGCCAATCAGGATACCGATCAGATTGATCTTTGGCTCCTTCGTTTTCAGTACATGGGGAAGGAGCTCCAGAAAAACGATATAAAAGATCATACCGCTTGCCAGGCAGACAAGGGCGCCGATCAGAGCCTCTGTCATAAAGGCGCTGAGGAGGTGCATCAGAAGACCGCCAACCAGGGTGGAGATAGTTACCAGTCCCAGGACGAGTCCCTTTTCCCGCCTGTGCTTTCCGTCTCTTACCATGGTGGAGTAGATCATCATGCCCATGGGAATATTGTGGAGACTGATGCCGAGAGCGAAAAGAACGCCCTGGTTCAGAGAGGAAAGGGTCAGGCTGTAAACAGTCATGCCTTCTACGATATTGTGGAGGATGATCGCAAGGGCAGAAATGACACCGATATGGGAGGCATGTTCATGCTCATGCGTTTCCTCCTGATCCTCATGATCTGGGATAAAGAAATCCAGGAGCTTGAGCAGAAGAAAGCCAAGGGCAAGATAGAGAAGGAGACTTGGAAATCCCAGACTTTCCTTGGATTCAAGAATATCCGGCAGCAGGTCGAAGAGCATCAAAGAGAGCATGGCAGCTAAGGCCATAGCAATAGAAAGGTGCTCTATGGTATCGGAATTATGGCTTTCCCGGATAATAAAAACGCCAAGCACAATGGAAAAGCCGGCAAGAAAGGTGATTAAAAGTCCTGTCATTTTTCTTCCTCCTTTTTCAGGCAGTTTTCGCAAAGACCGTAAAATACGGTACGGCCGGAATTAATACGAAAATGATGTTCGGTAAAAAGATGCTCCTGCAGTTCCTTGATCTCATCACAATGCAGGTGGATCAGGCTGCCGCAGCTTTCGCAGATGCAGTGATAAGCGCAGTGGGCATCGGCATCCGCGCCTGTATCCGTATATTCAAAGCAGGCTGATTTGTTCTGGTCAAGGGTGTATTTTTTGACGAGTCCTTCGTCCACCATACGTTCAAGCTGGCGATAGATGGTAGTTGTACCGATGCTGCTGCCGACCTCCAGAAAATGGCTATGGAGATCATTTACGGTAAAATGCTTCCCCGGCATCGTCTGCAGATAGGAGAGAACCTCATCATAGTTTTTGGATTTGTATTTTCCTCGGCTTGTCATAGGTAAAATTCCTTTAGCAAATGTTTATACAGGCAGGAGGCTGTCTTGCCCATGTATAGCAAAGAATGCTCTTTTCGTTTCCATTAAGTGCGAAGATAAAAATGAAAATCATTTTCATATTCGCAAAGGTTATTCTAACAGAATTAGGAGAGAAGTCAAGGGAAAGGGAAGAAAAATATGATATAGTAGGTGGGATAGACCGAAAAGAAGAAATTCCCCAAAAAGAGGAGAAGATATATGATGCAGCTTGAAGAAGCAATGAAGGAATATGGCCTTCGTTTTAAGAAAGAAATGACGAAGGAAGAAAGAAAAGAGCTGGAAGACTTCTGGAAGGAAGCCTTTGAAAAGGAAGAAGGGACGGCTGCGGAAAGAGAGGCAGTTCTGGAACGCTTTGCAGACTTTCATATGCTGGAAAGGGCGGAAGTGAAAAAGAGGCAGGAAGAGCTGTATGGAGAGCCTTATTTTATTTTGAAGGCTCTGCCTGATACAGAAGATATGATCATCAACGGCAGCTTTTTGCTTCCGAAGGGAGAAGAGTCCGCGGAGGAAGGGATGGAGTTTGCAGGGTCGGAGGCAGCAGCGAAGAGAAGTCAGAGTGGTGGACAAAAAGAATACCACAGGTTTGAAGCCAGGACGACAAAAGGGCTTCAAATCTATGAGATCGAAGAAGAGGATCCGCGTTTTGAACGGCTTTTTGACCTGCTGCAGAAGGAACATATTGAACTGGATCTCTTCGGCTATGTAAAGGAAGAAAAGAAATTTGCAGTGACAAGAATCTGCCTGCATGAGGTAGAGGGCGGACAGGGAATGGATGAGGAATTTCTGCAGTTTGTTATTGAACGTCTTCTCACGGCCCAGACCTATCCGGAGGAGGAAATCTCGAGAGAGAGCGAACTCACCAGAACAGAGGATATCAGAAGATTTATGAAGGCAGCGGGACAGACCCTTCCGCCGCAGATTCGCAGATGGGCAGTAAGAACCCTGTATCTTCTGGATCATAAGGGCTTCTCCAGTTCAGAGGAGGTGCATGCCCAGAGAGCGCTGAACCTGGTCATGAATATCAAGTGGGAAAGCAGTGATTTTCCGCCCATCGATCCCTGGGAGGCAAAGAAAATCCTGGATGAAGAATTATATGGACTGGAATCGGTAAAGCAGAGGGTGATCGAGACAATCATTCAGATTAACCGTACCCACACCCTTCCGGCCTATGGCCTTCTCCTTGTCGGCCCTCCCGGAACCGGAAAATCCCAGATTGCCTATGCAGTCGGCAGAATTTTGAAGCTGCCCTGCACAGTTTTGGATATGAGTACGATCCGAGATCCCGAAGCCTTGACCGGTACTTCCAGAATCTATGTGAATGCCAAGCCGGGCAGGATCATAGAGGCCTTTGCAAGAGCAAAAAGTTCCAATGTGGTTTTTGTCATCAATGAGTTGGATAAGGCAGATGCGGAGGGAGCAAGAGGAAATGCGGGAGATGTGCTCCTGACCCTCTTGGATAACCTTGGCTTTACGGATGCCTATTTGGAATGTGCCATTCCGACAGATGGGGTCTATCCGATTGCAACAGCAAACGAGAAGGAGAAAATCAGCGGTCCTTTGCTCTCCAGATTTTCGGTAATAGAGATACCGGATTACAGTGTGGAGGAAAAGAAAACAATCCTGCAGAACTATTCCTTCCCGAAGATTTTAGATCGCATGGGAATGCGGGCAGAAGAATGCATTCTGAGAGAGGATGCCTTTGATTATATCGTGCAGCAGTTCTGTGAGCATACGGGTGTGCGAGAACTGGAACAGGCCGCAGAGCATATAGCGGGAAATGCCCTTTTCCGGATTGAGACGGAAGGATTGAGCAGGGTAAGCTATGGAGCAAAGGAAGTAGAGGCGCTGCTCAGAAATAGCTTATAGGATAAGTAAAAGAGCCAGGTGTCCGTGCATGGACACTTGGCTCTTTATTCTGTGCTAAAAAATCCTACCAGGACCAGCCGTTGGCATTTTTGATATTTACCAGGGCGTCCAGGTTGTAGTTGGCATCGCCATTTGAATAAATCTTAGTCTGGATGGCGGACATATCATTGGTCACACCATTGTACCAGGATTTGGATTCAAAATAAGCCTGAATCGAGGAATCAGTGAAGATATAACCCTCTCTTGCATAGAGCTCATTGATCGCCTGACGACAGGTGGACGGATCAGATACGGTAGCAAGCTGGTCATCGGATAAGGCTGTTGTTGCGATATCCGGGAAGAGATCTCCGTCATCCGCATTGGAAGCGGTATTGGCGTTGGATCGGGAAGTGTTTGAGCTTGCCGTGTTTGTATTTGCAGTAGTAGAATTCTGTGTCTGCGGGTTCGTCGTGCTGCTGTCAGCCGGCTGATCCGCATCAGACTGGGAAGTGGTTTCTCCGCTGTTATCCTCTGTGTTGCCGGCAAGAGTAGAAGTAATGGAGATACCCTTGCTGACATCTACATGAATCTTAGTGTTCTTATCTACCTTCTGTCCTGCAGCGGTGGCCTGGCTGATGATCACATCCTTTTCCACGCTGTCGGAATTTTTGTAGCTTGCGCGAATACCGAGATTAACCGCATCCAGAGCAGCCTTTGCCTGATCGTAGGTCATGCCGGACAGATCCGGAACTTCAACCTGTTCTGTTTCTTCCTTGCTGCTGTCCTTTGCGGCCGTGCTGTTTGCGCTGGCATTTGCGGAAGCAGTGACGGGAGCGGTCTTCTTGGAGCTGCCAAGTTTTCCGGAAAAAGAAAGGAAACCGAAAACCAGAAGTGCCGCAGCAATGATGATGGCGAGAATGATGATCAGACGGGAGATAAAGCCGCCTCTTTCCTCGTCCTCCTCCTCGTCATAGCTGTCGTCGTATTCTTCGGCAAGGTCTCTTTTTGTTTTTTTGCGGGAAGAAGTCTTTTGGTTTTCTTTTTCTTCTTCTTCGTCATCCGGAAAAGAGCTGTAACGATAGGAATCATCCTCTTTCTCGGAAGAAGAAGGAGTCTCCTCCTCGTAAGAGAAAGTATCATCAATGGTATCGGTATCTGCAGCAGAAGTGCTGCCGGTATTTTTGAAATCTTCGTCCTCCCGGCTCGGATCATAGATCGGAATATTGGGGAGGGGAGCGGTATTCTTCAGTTCGCGAAGATTGCTTCCGCATCCGGAACAGTAGATGGCACCGGGGGGAAGGGTCTTGCCGCAGTTCGGACAATGATTGTCATCCACAAAATCCTGACCGCAGGTAGAACAATAGCTGGCATTATCAGGATTGGGGGAACCGCATTTTATACAATAAATCATAACGTATCCTCCTTTATAACTCAAAACAGATTATAGCATTCGAAAGGCTATTTTGGAAATAAAAATATTTCCTGTTGAATCTCAGAATTCAATCAAGTATTATGGCAGTAAAGACGTCAGTGAATGACAAGTAAAGGGAGGGAACAGAATCATATGTCAGAAGAAGAAATTTTTGATAAGTTGAAGGAAGTACTTGCAGGATTTCTCGAAAAAGACGAGGATGAGATCACAATGGAAAGTGATTTGAAAGCAGATCTTGACCTTGACCCAACTTATGACGAGGATGTCTATGATGAGATCATCCTTGAGTTCTTTGATATTGAGTCAGAGCTTACGGCAGAGAATTTCGAGAAGGCTGATACAGTTTCAGATCTGGTGGATATGATTAAGGACAGGCTCGACGAGGACTGAGCCTAGGCTGACAGAAGGGACATAACAAGCAGGATCCGGGCAGTCTTTTAGGTCAGACCAGAGATGCCATGTCATCCGGCAGAGGAGCGCAAAAGGTCAGAGCCTCCTTCGTGATCGGATGAGGAAAGGCCAAAGAGGCAGAATGCAGGGCGACACGACTGATCCGGTCATAGACAGGATGATAGAGATAATCTCCCGGCAGAGGATGCCCGATAAATTGCATATGGATACGAATCTGATGGGTTCTTCCTGTTTCCAGTTTCAGGGAAAGCAGGGAGAGCCCCTTTTTATTGGAAAGAACCCGGTAATGGGTGATGGCCTTTTGTCCCTTGTCCGGGTCAATCCGGCGGGTGATGATAGAATCCTCGCAGCGGCCGATGGGGGCATCGATGGTGTGCGGATAAGGTTCAGGGGAGCTGTCGATTGGCAGTTCTCCTTCTGCCAGAGCCAGATAGCTTCTTTGAATCTGCCTCTTTTGTACCATTTCGGACAAAATGGCAGCGGAGAGGGGATTCTTGGCAATCAGGGTAAGACCGCTTGTCTCCTTGTCCAGACGGTTGATACAGCGAAAGAGAAAGGGAGAAGTGGCATCTTTGTAATAATAGCTGACGGCATTGGCCAGAGAGTCCTCCTTATGGTGGAGAGAAGGGTGTATGGACATACCTGCAGCCTTATTGATCACAAGCAGATCCTCATCCTCAAAAACGATATCCAGAGGAAGGGGGAGAGCCATGATCTGATCCGAAGGCGCTTTTTCTTCCAAAACACAGACCCGGAGCCGGTCGCCCTGAGAAAGGGGAGCGGAAAGCTTTGCAGGTCTGCCGTTTAAAAGGAGGCAGGAAGGATTTTCCTTCAGCCTTGCCAAAAGGGCAGAAGAAAAGCCCTTCTGCTTCAAAAAAGTACGGATTTTCGGATAGGAGTCTTCTGCCTGATAAGAGATGTTTCGATGCATAAAAACCTTCTTCCTTAAGCCTTATCCTGGGTGAGCAGGAGCTTCAAAGTGGAGACAACCGAACTGATCCGATCCGAAGGAAGGGAGGCATAATTAAAAAGCATGACTTTCTTCATCTCCTCGGTCGGCGCCTCGCAATAGTCAGAGACAAAGGCCAGCTTGATATTGAAGTGCTCGGCTCTGCGTTTGAGTTCCGGAATATCTTTCTGGCTGTCCAGTTTCAGAAGCAGGGCGGTTCCGGTGCGGGGTGTGACAAGCTCGCAATAATGATCCAGCCCGGAGCTGTGGATTTCCTTTATGATGGCAGCCTGCATGGATTTGAAATGGGTATTCATATGGTTGAGATGCCGTTCAAAATAGCCGTCCTCCAGAAATCTGGCGTAGGTATACTGGTCGGAAGCAGAAACCGTACAGGAATAAAAGCTCATGGTTTCGCGATAACGATGCAGGAGCTTATGAGGGAGGATCATATAGGCCACACGGAGGGAGGGCAGCAGGGTTTTGGAAAAGGAATTCAGATAAATGGTCTTTTCCTTATAATCATTGTTAAATACCGGCTCGGCAATGGAACCGTAGGAGGTAAATTCCGAATCAAAATCATCTTCGATCAGATAGCGGTTTTCATCCTCATAAAGCCAGGTAAGCACCTCAAGACGTCTCTTGATGGGCATCACCAGACCGATGGGAAAGGTGTTGGCCGGAGACAGATGGAGTAGGGTGACATGGCTTTTGGCCAGGGCGTCATTGGAGGGGCCGTAATCATCAACAGGAAGGTACTCGCTCTTGATATGATAGCGCTCGGCAATCTTGGCAAATTTGTGGTTGCCCGGATCCTCCAGACCCAGGATGGTATTTTCGGAAAAGCATTGCATCAGCCGGCTGTAGAGATATTCTGTGCCGCAGCCGATGATGATCTGCTCCGGATCCACCTTCATGCCTCGGTACTGTCCAAGAAAATTCGCGATCGCATAGCGGAAAATGGCGCTTCCGTTATAGGGGACCGTCTGGAGAAAAAGGGGATCCCTGCGGGAAAGAGCTTCTCGGGTCAGCCTCTGAAGGGAGGAGAGGGGGAAAAGAGAAGTCTCGACTTTATTAGAGGAAAGGTCTGCGAAATATTCATGCTCCTTGGGTTCTTCGATAAAGGAATGGCGGGGCGGAATATTGGCAGGACGCTGATTTAGGGTTTCCGCAAAGTAGCCCACCTTTTCCTTTGTATAGATATAGCCTTCGATCTGAAGGAGCTCATAGGCGTTTTCAACGGTGATCACGCTGATGTTAAGATGCTTGGCTAATGATCTTTTGGAGGGAAGCTTTTCATTGGGACGGATCCGGCCGCTTAAGATATCATCACGAATATTCTGATAGAGGTATTGGTAGAGCGGTGTTTTTCCGTTTTTGCTCATATCATAAGTAAGCATAAAAAATCCCTTCTGTTCTGATCTGCTGTGAAACAGCATCATCATACCAAAAGGGAATAGGGAAGACAACTATTGTACTTTTTCGTAGAGGCGGTTGGTAAAGCCCTGGACAAGAGCCATGACACGACCGGTAAAGAGAACGGAAACGGCAGTTCCGATACCGATGCCCAGAAGACTGCCGGAGAAGGCAAGCCCCAGAATTACGGCAAGAATAATACAAACGGCATCCAGGATATTCTTTCCCAGACCGAGATCGCGGCCGATCTTTTTGCCGATGATATTGGCCAGAGCATCCGCAGGGTTGGGAACCAGCTTCATACCGACCGTGATCGAAGCGCCCAGACCTGTCAGAAAGATCGCAACGAAAAGCAGAAGCAGCCGGAAGGGCATGCCATCCGGGCTCGGCAGGATCAGATCAAAGAGCTGAATAAAGGCACTTGTCAGAAAAGCACAGATGATCTGGCCGCATTGTACAATCGAAAAGTCCTTTGGCAGGAGCAGAAACTGCAGAAAGATCAGAAAAGCATAGTAGACGAAGGTAGTAGGCCCCAGAGGGGTGTGAAGAATCTGGGCAATATTATAGGCCACGGAAATGACCGGTGAGACGCCCAGTCTTGTTTTTGTATTTAAGGTAATACCGCAGGCAAGGATCAGAATGCCGATGCAGTAGGTCAGAACACGTTTGGAAAATATGGTTTTTGTCAGAGATTTTTGATTCATGGAGAACTCCTTTTTTGCTTTGAAACTCATTATAACAAGATAAAAAGGGATTCGCAAAAAGGGGCTTGTAGGGGTTACTGTCAAGTAATCGTTGGCAAATATCTGATACAGATCACCCTTTGCAGTATGGCATTATGAAGCCCGGCCATAAAAACCGAGATGTTCTGCCTAGGATCATTCTCGGCCTTTTGCTCGGTTTTCATCAACACATTTTGTTCTATAACTCCAAAAAGGACTGTGGCATAGCTATGCATAGTTCTGTTTAAACACAAAAAAGAGCTTCGTTTTCACGAAAGCTCTTTTTTAGTCAAAAATAATGTTAGGGGGGGATGAGAAGTATGAGTGTTTCTACAGTCCTTATAATAGAGAATCCAAAAAAGGAAGTCAAAAAACAAAATCTAAAGAATTCTAAAAAAAGTATAAACTGAACTGTTACAGATTAGTTTGATATTTTTTCAAAAGGAGGCTTGACAAAGACGGGAACATACTGTAAGATTAATTTCGCTGTGACAAACAGCGCATGAGAGCTGCCCAGTTAGCTCAGTTGGTAGAGCAGGGGACTGAAAATCCCCGTGTCTCTGGTTCGATTCCGGAACTGGGCATATGCGGGTGTAGTTCAATGGTAGAACACCAGCCTTCCAAGCTGGATACGCGGGTTCGATTCCCGCTACCCGCTCTCTG
>CAVHNP010000066.1:0-12912 GCA_963637505.1 Prevotella sp. CAG:279 | reverse complement strand
GATGTTCTGCCCAGGATCAAAAACCGTTGAAAAACCCCAGTGCTTAGCAAGAGGCACATGGAACATGTGGCTCGAGCTTAGCATCTGCTGGGTTTTCCCCGAGCGAGAGCGTGTTTTAGATCCGGCAGAATCATTCTCGGCTTTTATTAACACATGTTATCCAATAAATCAAAACTCGCAATAGTGGCTTCTTATAATTTATCTTTTTTCGGAGATTTCCTGTCTCTGCAGTCTTCCCTTTACCTCTTTTAAACATTTCCTCAGCAATCTTTCTGCCAGATACCAAAGGCAGCCTAAGCTGAGGCAAATGACAAGGTTGATCAGGATATGCACAGCAGTGAGCTGATCATTGTAGACATCGTCATACTTAACTCTGTAAAAAAGCATCTGCACCAGAAAAATATGAAGGCTGGATTGTCCAACCAGGGAAACAATGCGGTGAAGAGGCCTTGGCAATTCTTTTCCTTCAAAAAGATAGAAAGAAAGTACGATCAGAGTGATAAAATAGCCGATCGAATAAACACAGGTGTTTCGCCAAAAGTCATTCAAAGGCCAACGGAAACCCTGATAGTTGACGGCGCTGGTATAGAGAAATCCTGTAGTAAATAAAAATAGGAGGACAGCGGGGTGTATTTTCCTGTGAAAATAAAAATACATGCCAAAGCCAACCAAAAAGAGATAACGGAAGAAAAGAAGACGGAAAACTTTGCCTTCGATATCGACCAGGTGCATACTGTATTCATATAGAATATTTAAGGCCAGTATAAATAAGAGCCCTCTTTTGTCAAACTTCTTGATCAGAAGATAAAGAAGGGGAGCGATTAAAATAAACTGCCAGTAAATGCAGATGTAATAGCCTCCGTAATAGCCTTCGTCAATGCCTCCTCCCAGGAAGGTGCATAGCATCCAAAGGGGCCTATGCAGGAGGAGGGCTAAAAATTGATTCTTTTCAATTGTTTCATATATATATAGAACTGCATAGGGGAGAAAAAACCACTCCAGTTTAGCCCAGATACGATTCGGTCTGTAATAATCTAAAATAGAAGCGTAGTCCTTCTTATTATAAGAAAGGGCGGTATTGAAGCCGGAAAGAAAGAGAAAGATGGGAACCGCCGCCTGGATCAGATAGGTGAAGGCAGGAAAGACATCGTTTTCCCAGTCAAAATGGTTCATGATAACAAGAACCGCGGCAAGGGCTTTTAAATAATCGATTAATGCAATGTGGTTATTTTTGTTACTGTTACTCATCCCGAAAATCCTTAAGTAAATTCTATTAAGAAAATAATTTATAAAAAAATAAAAATAATGCTTTCTTTTGTATAAGAGCTGTGATATACTACTCAGGTAGCACATCGGAAGAAGCTCTGATGAAAGCTGCCAGATATGAGTATAACAGATAAAATAAAAAATACCAGATATTTTAAAAAAGTTGTTGACTTTATCTTGTAGCTTTGATATAATATTTCTTGCGTCAGAGAGATTGAAAAACAATTTTGATGTTGCGTATGCGGAAGTGTCGGAACTGGCAGACGAGCAAGACTAAGGATCTTGTGTTCATTGCGAACGTGTGGGTTCAAGTCCCATCTTCCGCATTATTTTTTTGACATTAACTTAGTTTAACATAGAATGTTGAGGTGAAAAAGATGAGAGAAGGAATTCATCCGAATTATTATCAGGCAACTGTAACCTGCAACTGTGGAAACACATTTGTAACAGGATCTACAAAAGAATCCATCCACGTCGAGATCTGCTCCAAGTGCCATCCTTTCTATACAGGACAGCAGAAGGCTGCTTCCGCTCGTGGTCGAATTGAAAAATTCAACAAGAAATACGGTATTCAGTAAAAACGATTCAAAGCCTGTCCTTTTTGGACAGGCTTTTTTCATTATATGAGGATAGAATATGAGAGCATCCGGTATTGGAGGACAGGCAGTACTTGAAGGCGTAATGATGCGCAACCGGGATCAGTACGCCGTTGCGGTTCGAAAACCGAATCAGGAAATAGCGATTGAAAAGAAAAAGGATCATGAAGGAGCCCTGCTTCGCTTCTTTAAGAAGATTCCCATTGCAAGGGGTGTAGTCAGCTTCATTTCTTCTTTGGTTGTCGGAATGCAGACCCTGTCCTATTCCGTTTCTTTTTTTGAAGACGAGAACGGGGAAGATGCATCCTTGAGCCCGCTGGAAATGGGCGTGACGATTGCGGTATCGATCGGTCTTGCGGTGCTGATTTTTATGCTGGCGCCTTATGGGATTTCCCTTCTGTTTGAAAAATATATCCAATCAGTGACCTTACTGGCTTTGGTAGAGGGCCTGATCCGTCTGATCATTTTTTTGGCTTATGTCTGGGGGATCTCCCTGATGTCGGATATTAAGAGAGTTTATATGTATCACGGAGCAGAGCATAAATGCATTAACTGTATTGAGCATGAGCTTCCTTTAACGATTGAAAATGTTCGGAATAGCTCCCGCTTTCATAAGAGATGCGGAACCAGCTTCCTTTTGATCGTTATGCTGATTAGTATCGTGATCTTTGCTCTGATCCATAGTCCCTCTCCAATCATGAGATTACTCTATAGGATCATTCTGATCCCGGTTGTGGCGGGCGTGTCTTATGAATTTATCAGACTGGCAGGAAAGAGCGAGAATAAGCTGATCAATCTTTTGAGTTTGCCGGGACTTTGTCTGCAGAGACTGACGACAAAGGAACCGGATGATTCGATGATCGAGGTCGGCATTGCTTCGGTAGAGGCTGTGTTTGATTGGAAGAAGTTTTTGGATGGTGCAGCAGCAGAAGACTGCGTGGCGGAGGATAAAATTGACCTACAGACAGATGCTGCAGAGCCTGCAGAAGAAATTTAAAGAAGCCGGAATCGAAGAATATGAGTCAGATGCCTGGATTCTTTTTTCTTCGGTATGTAAGTTGGATCGAGGAAGATATATTCTCGATCAGAGACAGGAAATACCGGAGACAGAGAAAGAAGTGTTGGAAGCCTATGCCGAGAAGAGGGTAGAACGGATTCCCCTGCAGCATATCCTGGGCGAAACAGAATTTTACGGTCTTCCCTTTCATGTGAATGAGAATGTCCTCATTCCCAGGCAGGATACGGAAGTTCTGGTCGAAGAAGCCCTAAAGAAGCTTCGGGAAGGAGATCGCCTTCTGGATCTTTGTACGGGATCAGGCTGTATCCTGATCAGTCTTTTGCATGAGGCGAGGGAGAAAGAAATCCGAATCAGCGGCGAAGGATTGGATCTTTCGGAAAAGGCCCTGAAAGTCGCCAAAGAAAATGCGAAGAATAATGGAGTACTTGCCCGTTCAGTCTGGATCCAAAGCGATATGTTTGAAAAGGCGGAAGGCAAATATGATATGATTCTTTCCAATCCGCCCTATATTCCGACGGCAGAGATTGCAACTTTAATGCCGGAGGTCAAGGAACATGATCCCTACATGGCACTTGATGGGGATACAGATGGATTGAAATTTTACCGTATTCTGGCAAAAGAAAGTCCAGCCTTTCTGAAAGAAGGGGGAAGCCTCTTTTTGGAGATCGGCTCGGAACAGGCCGAGGAGGTAAGCGGTCTTTTGACAGAAAATCATTTTGAAGAGATAAAAGTCATAAAGGATCTGGCGGGGCTGGATCGTGTTGTTTGTGCTGTTTATGGAGGAAAAAGATGTTTGACAGATTAGAAGATTTGGTACGTCGTTATGAAGAGATCATGAATGAGCTGAGTGAACCGGATGTAGCCAATGACCAGAATCGCTTCAGAAGTCTGATGAAGGAACAGTCTGATCTGGCACCTCTTGTAGAAGCCTATCAGAATTATAAGAAGGCAAAGGAAAACCTGGAGGAAGCCCTGATGATCCTTGACGAGGAAAGTGATGAGGAGATGCGGGAGCTGGCCAAGGAAGAGATGAATGAAGCAAAGAGCCGGATTGAGGAGCTTGAAGAAGAAATGAAGGTCCTGCTTTTGCCGAAGGATCCGAATGATGATAAAAACGTAATCGTCGAGATCCGTGCCGGTGCCGGCGGAGATGAGGCGGCTCTTTTTGCGGCCGAGATCTACCGCATGTATGTTCATTATGCCGAGAGTCAGAGATGGAAGGTGGAGACCATGGATCTGGAGGAGATCGGCATTGGCGGAATGAAATATGTCAGCTTTATGGTCAATGGACAGGGCGCTTATTCGAAACTGAAGTATGAGAGCGGCGTACATAGAGTGCAGAGAGTTCCGGAGACAGAGTCCGGAGGTCGAATCCATACCTCAACGATCACGGTAGCGATCATGCCGGAGGCAGAGGATGTGGATGTTGAGATCGATATGAATGACTGCAAGTTTGATGTTTTCCGTGCATCCGGAAATGGCGGTCAGTGTGTCAATACAACAGATTCTGCAGTCAGATTGACTCATATTCCGACAGGAATCGTGATTTCCTGTCAGGATGAGAAATCCCAGCTGAAGAATAAGGATAAAGCCCTGAAGGTTTTGCGTGCAAAGCTCTATGATCTGGAGATGCAGAAGGCGCACGACGCAGAGGCGGAAGCAAGAAGGAGTCAGGTTGGAACGGGAGACCGCTCCGAGAAGATCCGTACCTATAACTTCCCCCAGGGAAGGGTGACTGATCACAGGATCAACCTTACTCTTTATAAATTAGAAAAAATCATGGATGGAGATATTCAGGAAATTATTGATGCCTGTATTGCGGCAGATCAGGCGGCAAAGCTGGCAAAGATGGAAGAAAGTGCATAAGGAGGGGCGGTTTTATGTCTCAGGCTAAACCAAAGGCCATGGTGGAGGGGAATGTCGCCCTCCAGGTTTTTTTGTTTACCTTGCCAATTATGGCGGGAAATTTTTTACAGCAGCTATATAGTACAGTAGACGGCATTGTTGTTGGTCAGTTTATCAGTGAATCAGCACTTGCTGCGGTTGGAACCAGCGCACCGGTCACAGTTCTCTACATTGCTCTGGCATTGGGACTCAGTACCGGAAGCGGTATTATTGTTGCCCAGTATTTCGGGGCGGGAAGGGAAAAGGATCTGAGAGAGGCGGTTAGCACCTCGATTCTGATGCTTTTCTTTGCTGGTCTGGCTTTTTCGATTATAGGCTATGTCGTAACAGCTCCCTTGATGAAGTATGTTCTGGCCGTTCCGGAAGCAGAGCTTGGAATGGCGGTTCTTTATCTTCAGATTTATTGTGTCGGACTGATCTTTCAGTTTGTCTATAATATTATTGCAGCAGTTCTGAGAGCACTGGGAGATTCCAAGGCAACTCTTTACTTCCTGCTGGTTTCATCCATCAGTAACATTGTTCTGGATCTCCTTTTTGTGGCAGGAATGGGAATGGGCGTCAGCGGAGCTGCGCTTGCGACCGTAATTGCTCAGGCAATGTCTGCCATTGTCAGTATCATGTATATGTACAAAAAATATGAGGTTCTTCGCTTCGGTTTCCGCAGTCTGGTCTTCAGCAAAGAAAAATGCGCCATGGCTCTGCGGATGGGTATTCCGACGACCCTGCAGCAATGTGCGATTTCCGGAGGAAATATTCTGCTGCAAAGACTGGTTAACAGCTTTGGTGTTGACTTTATCGCGGGTTATACCGTAGGAACCAGACTGGAAAGCTACCTCGTAATTCCTTCCCTTGGATTTACCGCGGGACTTGCGAACTTTACAGGACAGAATATCGGTGCGGGACGATTGGATCGTGTAAAAGAAGGCGAAAGAAAGACCCTTTTGATGTCCTTTTCAATCTGTGTGGTTCTGGTAGCGTTGACCCTGCTTTTCCGTTTCCCCCTGGTTTCACTTTTTGGTGTGAAGGGAGAGGCACTTCAGATGGGAATTTCCTACCTGCTTCTCGCATCTCCCTGCTTTTTGCTCTTTAGTATTTATCAGGCTGCCTGCGGTGTACTTCAGGGAGCCGGAGACGTTATGTGGACCATGTTCTTTTCCCTGAGTTCTCTGGCCGGACGTGTGGTAGTTGCCTATGCGATTGCACCTGCTACCGGTTATCGCTCTTTGCCTTATGCCATGCTGATCGTTTGGATCTTTGCAACGATTGGTGCCCAGGCTCGTTACCGGACAGGAAGCTGGAAGAAAAAAGCTGTCGTTTCACTTGCAGAGGAAGGCAAGGAATGATATGATAGTAAAGCTCTGCGGGTATGGCGGAATTGGCAGACGCGCTAGATTTAGGCTCTAGTGGGAGACCGTGCAGGTTCAAGTCCTGTTACCCGCAGTTGTTTTTTTGTAAAGGGACTGTTACATTGAGGGACAGTCCCTTTACTATATTCAAAAGGTAAAAATCCGGCGTTGCAGCCGGATTTTTTTAGCTAAATTTCTCGACTTTTGTGGCTAGGATTAGATATCAACTCATTTTGTACTATGGCTTAATTTTACCCTTATTTTTGACAAATGGGGTATGAAATGGGGTAAAAACTATAGGGAATGCAAAGGGGAGAAGATGGTGAAAAACGATTTTTAAATAAAGGGATTTTTATTTTTTATTTAGATTATTTCTGTTGTCAGTTATTTGACGAATGATTATAATGGTAGCTGTATAACTAGGTTCAAAAGACTCTGCGGGGAAGAAAAGTGCCGGCAGAGAAGAAAAGTAGCAGAGGATAAAATATGAAATTTACCAAAATGCATGGATGCGGAAATGATTACGTTTATGTAAACTGCTTTGAGGAAAAAATAGATGATCCGAATCAGACAGCAAAGTTTGTCAGTGACCGGCATTTCGGGATTGGATCGGACGGAATGATCTGTATTTGTCCGTCGGAGCAGGCAGATTTCCGTATGGCAATGTATAATTCTGACGGATCCGAGGGCGCTATGTGCGGAAACGGAATCCGCTGTGTTGCCAAGTATGTTTACGATCATGGCATGACAGATAAAAACGTGATCACCATAGAAACAAAATCCGGTATCAAGACCCTGGATCTGAAGACAGAAGATGGGAAGGTAACAGAGGTGGTTGTTGATATGGGCAGCCCGATCACAAAGCCGGAACTGATCCCGGTTTTGCCGGAGGGCAATGAAGAGATCGTATTAGATGAAGCAATCGAGATTCTCGGAAAAGAATACCGCATGACAGCTGTTTCGATGGGTAATCCCCATACCGTTGTTTTTGTAGATGATGTAAAGGCAGTTGAGATTGAAAAGGTTGGCCCTCTTTTCGAGCACCACAAACGTTTCCCGGACAGGGTGAATACAGAATTTATTCATGTGATTTCACCGACAGAGCTTGATATGAGAGTCTGGGAGAGAGGGGCAGGAGAAACCCTGGCCTGCGGAACCGGAACCTGTGCGGCGGTATATGCCTGCATTCTGAACAAGCTGACAGAGGATGAGGTTCTGGTGCATCTGATCGGCGGAGACCTTAAGATTCGCTATGACAGAGAAAAGAACACGATCTTTATGACCGGACCGGCAACAACTGTATTTGAAGGGGAGATTGAATTATAAGAGGCCATCAGAGCTGATTCAAATCCCATAAATGAAACGAGGCAATAAAATGAAATTATCAGATATACTGGAACGTTTGGAATATGAATGTGTCCAGGGAAGCGTTGATGTAGAAATTTCCGGTCTGGCCTATGATTCCAGAAAAGCCGGAAAGGACAGTGTTTTTGTATGTATTCCCGGTGCGGTTCGGGACGGACATGACTTTGGTTCCCAGGTAGCGGAGCAGGGAGCGGCAGCTCTGATCGTTGAGAGAAAGCTGGATATTGAAGGGATTACCCAGATTAAGGTAAAAAATGCCAGATATGCTCTGGCCTGCCTGTCTGCAGCCTATTTCGGACATCCGGCCGAGAAATTAAAAACAATCGGTATTACCGGAACCAAGGGAAAAACCACAACAACTTATATGGTAAAAAGTATCCTGGAGTCTGCAGGGATTAAGACCGGTCTGATTGGAACGATCGAAACGATCATCGGAGAAGAGAGAATTCCGGCATCCAATACCACACCGGAATCCTACATTGTACAGGAATCCTTTGCAAAGATGGTAGAAGCAGGCTGTCAGTGTGTGGTAATGGAGGTATCCTCCCAGGGTCTGATGCTGGATCGTGTTGCCGGATTCACCTTTGATTACGGTGTTTTCACAAACCTTGAAAAGGATCATATCGGCCCGAACGAGCATAAGGATATGGAAGACTATATCAGATGCAAGGGACTCTTATTTAAACAGTGCCGTCTGGGTATTGTGAATGGAGACGATCAGCATCTGGAGCAGGTGCTCGAAGGACATACCTGCGAGATTGAAAGCTTTGGCCTGAAGGAGAGCGACGAATATTGTGCGAAGAATCTTCAGCTGGAGCACAGACCTGGCTTCCTGGGAATCCGCTATGACCTTACCGGAAAAGAAAATTTTGCGGTTGATGTGGATATACCGGGCAGATTTTCGGTATATAATTCCCTGACGGCGATTGCGATCTGCCATCACTTTGGCATTGAGCCTGCTCTGATTCAGAAGGCACTGTCAGAAGTAAAGGTAAAGGGACGAGTAGAGATCGTTCCGGTAACGGATAGATATACGCTTTTGATCGATTATGCCCATAATGCCATGTCTATGGAATCTCTTCTGACGACTTTAAGGGAATATCATCCCAAGCGACTGGTTTGCCTTTTTGGATGTGGCGGCAACCGTTCCAAGGACAGAAGATATGAGATGGGAGAGGTTTCTTCCAAGCTGGCAGATCTGACGGTTGTAACATCGGATAATCCCCGTTATGAAAAACCGGAGGATATCATTGCCGATATTATTGTCGGTGTAGAAAAAGGCCCCGGCAAATATATCAAGATCACAGATCGAAAGGAAGCCATCCGCTACTGCATGCTGCATGCAGAGGAAGGGGATGTGATCGTTCTTGCCGGAAAGGGGCATGAAGATTATCAGGAGATCGAAGGCGTGAAGCATCATATGGATGAAAGAGACCTGATTCGCGAAATCGTAGAAGAGGAAGGCATCTCATAATATGAGAAAAAGAACGCTGAAGGAAATGCGCAAAAGGAGGCGCAGGAGAAGAATCCGCTATGGAATCCTTTTCCTTCTGGCTGCAGTGGTATTGATCTTTGCAGTCATAGCATTTTCAGGTATCGGAAAAAAGAACGGAGGCAGTCAGTCTGCAAGCGGTAACGCAGGAAGAAGGTCAGGAGATCTTGCAAAGGCCTATTATCTTTCGGGCGATGCGATCGCAGCAGAGGAGACAGAAGGGGAAACAGAGGAAGAAGAGACGACGTCTTCTGCTTATACAAATGAGAGAATCGACAATATAGATTCTCTGGATGCATCTCCCCAGTACTATAGTGCGGGAGCAGATCAGAAGGATGAAGAGGGCAGACCGCTCGGTGCTGTTTCTTTACAGGAAAAATACGGTTCAAGTTATCCGGTTTATTTTATCGGAGACGCAGGAAGTCCGCCGACGATCTATCTTACCTTTACAGAGGATTATGAGGGAGGCTATACGGCTGCCGTCTTAAATACACTTAAGGAAAAGGGTGTGAATGCAACCTTCTTCTGTTCAAAGTCCTATTTACAGTCTGCACCTGAGCTGGTAGAGAGAATGCTGAGTGAAGGTCATGAGGTAGGAAATGCGATCACCTATCGGGAAGGCGGCATTGTCGGTGAGTCAACCGACCAGCAGGCGGATGACATTATGGACAACCATACTTATATGGCAGAAACCTATGGCTATCAGATGCATTTATTCCGCTTTCCGGCAAATGTCTTTTCGGAACAGTCACTGGCTGTTGTGAATAACTGTAATTATGAAGCTGTCTTTTTCAGCTACTCCTATGCGGATTATGATGTAAATAATCAGCCGGATCCGACAACTGCCCTGCAGAATGCCGTAAATGCCTTGCATCCCGGTGCAATTTATCTTTTCCAGGGATATTCTTCCACCAGTGCAACGATACTGGGAAGCTTTATCGATCAGGCGCAGGCAGCAGGATATCAGATCGGACTGCTGGAATAAGTATGAAAATAAAGAGAGGGTTATAAAATGACTAGAAAACAACAGCTTAGAAGACGAAGAATGATAAGGAAAAGGATCATTCCTTTGGTTTTTATCCTGCTCGTTCTGCTTCTGCTCATCCTTGTGGTTAAGGGAGTTCGCGGCTGTGGAAAGAAGAAAACAAGTGCGCAGCCGGTGACAAGTCAGACTAGTGCGGATGCTTCTGCCGGAACAGAGAGTACAGGCAGCACGATTAAGACAAAGATGACGGATCTGGCGTCTCAGCTGAGTGCTTCCGGAGATGAGATCATTAAGGAAGAGACAGCGACCTCTGTCGCGATCGAGAATACACCGATCGAGAATGTGGAAAGTCTGGACGGAACTTTGATCAACTGGGGATCCGGCGGACAGGTGGATGAATATAATCGTCCGGTCGGCTGTCTTCAGTATCAGGAAAAATACGGAAGCACCTATCCGGCTTACTTTATCGAAAATGTGGATGAACCGGAGAAAAAGGTGATTTATCTGACCTTTGATGAAGGCTATGAGAATGGCTATACGCCAAGTATCTTGGATACCTTAAAGGAAAAGGATGTAAAGGCAGTATTCTTCTGTACTCTGCCCTTCTTTAAGGAACAGCCGGAGCTGGTACAGAGAATGATCGATGAAGGTCATGAGCTTGGTAATCACAGTGTAAACCATCCGGCCGATGGTCTGCCTTCGGAGACGATCGCAGAACAGGAAAACGAGATTATGGAAGTGCATAATTATGTAGTTGAGAATTTTGATTACACCATGCATCTTTTCCGTTATCCGGCAGGTAAATTCTCTGAGCAGTCCCTTGCAATTTTGAATAACTGCAATTATAGGGCAGCTTTCTGGAGCTTTGCTCACTATGATTACAATACAGAAGATCAGCCGGATGTAGCTACTTCTCTGCAGAAGGCGGTAGACAGTCTCCATCCGGGAGCAATTTATCTTCTGCATGCGGTATCCTCTACCAATACAGAAATGCTTGGAGATTTTATCGATCAGGCAAAGGCAGCAGGATATGAGTTTGAGCTTCTTCAGTAAGAGAATCACAGGTTAAAAGAGTGAAGAAGAAAATGCGTAATATTGACAGAGGTTTGTTATTATGACTAGAAAGCAGCAGATGAGAATCAGACACAATGTGATCGCCGTCGCGTTGCGTATTCTGTTTGCGCTCATTTTTATCTTAATTATATTTTTTGCGACAAAGGGGATCCGAGCCGCCCTTTATAAGAGTGCCAATAACAGACCTTATAATGAAGCGAGCGGGGAGGCTGAAAGCGCAGATGCCCAGCAGGATCTTTCGGAAGAATATGATGCCCGCCTGAGCGGTTTTATCGTATGCGTAGATGCCGGTCACGGAGGAAATGACGGCGGAAGTTTGAATACAGATGAAACCCGTCTGGAAAAGAATGATACCCTTGCCCTGGCGGAGGAACTTAAGAGCTTCTTGGAACAAAAGGGAGCAACGGTTGTGATGACGAGAGAGACAGATGACTATGTTTCCCTGGAGGATCGTTGTACCATTGCCAATAATGCCGGAGCAGACTATTTTGTTTCCATTCACCGGAATACAGGAGAAAATGCAAACGGTGTAGAGATCTGGCTGGCAAGAGATGCGGATGATACAGCAAAGGCCTATGGCAATAATATTATGTCTGCCTTAGAGACGATCGGCATTTCCCGAAACAGAGGAGTAAATATCGGCTCCAGAACATCTACCCAGTCTAACTACTATGTAAATGGTTTCACCCAGATGGCTTCCTGTATCGTTGAATTGGGCTTTATGACCAGTGATGAGGATAATCAGCTCTTTGATAATAATCGTCAGGCGTATGCAAAGGCTATCGCGGATGCGATCTGCGGTACCTATACAGGAGATATTGTGGCGGATACCGACACAGAAGGGACGGACGGTGAGGATAGTGAATCCGCAAATGCAAACGGAGCAATGATCACTGCCCAGGGAACAGAAGTGAACGGCAGCCTTACTTCCCAGAAGATTTCTAACACAGAGATCGTAAACGTAGATGCCCTTGATACCCAGGAAGTGACCTGGAAGATTAAGAAGAACTATAACAGCAGCAATATACCGAAGTCGGCTTTGGATGCTCAGAGTCAGTATGGTTCTAATTATCCGGTATACTTCCTGGGTGATAACAGTCTGCCGAATGTTTACCTGACCTTCGACTGCGGCTATGAGAATGGAAATATGGAGACGATCCTGGATACCTTAAGTGAAAAGGGAGTAAAGGCAGTCTTCTTCTGTACCAAGGCTTATATGGAAGAACAGCCGGATCTGGTGAATAGGATCATCAGCGAAGGCCATCAGCTTGCAAATAGGAGCAGCAGCTATCCTCAGAAGGGAATTGCCGGCATGAGCGTGGAGGAACAGAAGGCGGAGATCACGGATGCACATGACTATGCATTGGAAAACTTCGGTTATGAGATGCATCTTTTCCGTTTCCCGAACGGTATTTTCTCAGAACAGTCTCTGGCGGTTGTAAATAACTGCAACTATAAGAGCGTCTTCTGGAGTTATTCTGCGGATGACAACGATCCGAACAAGCAGCAGGATACGGAAACGGCCTTGACGGATGCGGTAGCAAGACTGCATTCCGGTGCCATCTACCGCTTCCATGCCCAGTCTCAGACAAGTGCTCAGATCCTGGGAGATTTCATTGACCAGGCCCAGGCACAGGGTTATACCTTTGAGCTGCTTCAGTAGATTTTTTATCATATAAGAAAGTCCTTTCTGAGTTATAGAATAAAATGCGGAGATGGTTTACTCCGATAGCCAAAAAGGCCGAGATGTTCTGCCCAGGATCATTCTCGGCCTTTTGTTTGTTTCCATTAACATTTTTTGTTTAATAACTCTCTTTTGTCTATAAGACAGTAACAAGCACCGCCTCTGGGTTTGACACTTCTTT
>CAVHNP010000065.1:0-13517 GCA_963637505.1 Prevotella sp. CAG:279 | reverse complement strand
TTTTCTGGCCTGGTCGGCAGAGTATTTTGAGAAGGTGATTGGGATTGATTATCCATTAGGATAAGAAATGCCTGAAAGCAAGGCTTCAAGCTGAAAAAAATGTGAAAAAACCGAAACAAAGGCCGAGAATGATCCTGGGCAGAATCATTCTCGGCTTTTGTTTGCAGGGGTTTGCCCTATAACGCTATATTGTACGGCAAGAAAATCACTCAACGCTTACCTTATGATAAACCTTCTTACCTTTCTTGATCACAATGCCTTCTTTCACTTCATCAATAGAAAGCAGGGCATTCGGATCGGTAACCTTCTTGTCATCCAAGGCAATACCATTCTGCTGCATGAGACGACGGCCTTCGCTGTTTGTTTTGATCAGACCGCACTTGGAGAGGACGTCGATCACACGGATGGAACCGTCTGTAAAGTCGGCCTCGGAAAGTGTAGTAGAAGGCATATTTGCGGCATTCATATTACCGGAGAAGAGGGAAGAAGCGGTATCCTGGGCTTTTTCAGCCTCCTCTTTGCCGTGTACCATGCTGGTCAGCTCATAGGCAAGGATCTTCTTTGCCTCATTCAGCTGGGAACCTTCCCATTTATCCATTTCATCGATCTGCTCCAGCGGGAGGAAGGTCATCTTTCTCAGGAAGCCGAGAACATCCGCATCATCTACATTTCTCCAGTACTGGTAGAAATCATAAGGGCTTGTCTTTTCCGGATCCAGCCATACAGCGCCGCCTGCTGTTTTACCCATCTTGGTACCATCATGCTTTAAGAGAAGAGTGATGGTCATGGCACCGGCATCCTTGCCCAGTTTCTTACGGATCAGCTCTGTTCCTGCCAGCATATTGGACCACTGGTCATCACCGCCGAATTCAAGGTTACAGCCGTAATCCTGATAGAGTCTGAGGAAGTCATAGCCCTGCATCAGCATGTAGGAAAATTCCAGGAAGGAAAGTCCTCTTTCCATACGGTTTACATAAGCGCGAGCACGAAGCATATCATTGACAGAAAAATGAGCACCGATATCACGCATAAAATCAAGGAAATTCAGATCTCTGAGCCAGTCAGCATTATTTACGATCTGAGCCTTTCCTTCCCCGAATTCGATGAAACGGCTCATCTGTTTCTTGAAGCATTCTACATTATGATCAATGGTTTCGATTGTCATCATGGATCTCATGTCGGTTCTTCCGGAAGGATCACCGATCATTGCAGTACCGCCGCCGACAAGAGCGATGGGGCGATTGCCTGCCATCTGAAGACGCTTCATCAGAGTCAGAGCCATGAAATGACCTACATGAAGAGAATCTGCTGTCGGATCAAAGCCGATATAAAAGGTTGCTTTTCCATTGTTGACGAGGTCTCTGATCAGTTCCTCATCTGTTACCTGTGCAATCAGGCCTCTTGCCTGCAGTTCTTCGTAAATTCCCATTTTAAAATCCTCCTATTATTTGGGACAGTAAGCGCCCAAAAAGCCTTAAAATTATAGCATGCAGCAGACTTTCCGGTCAAGAAATGTGATGCTTTTCCGTGCTTTTTTTATCGTATAGGGAACGAAGTTTCCTATACGATAAAAATACGATAAAAAAAGTATGCGCTTGCGCATACGCCTGCGTGCGAGCGGAATGCGAAGCATTAATTTCAACTCCGCGAGCTGCGCATCTCCGTGTTTTTTTATGTATAGGGAACGAAGTTTCCTATACATAAAAAAACGCCAGATAAGGAATATTCATCTTATCTGGCGCTGAAATTCAGTCCCAATCCGGCTACATAGGTGCCTTGCCCGGCAGATCCTGCTGCCAACCGATGTCTTAAATTGCTTAGGATTCTAACATAAAAAGAAAGAGCATGCAAGGGCAATTAGCAGTATATACAAAATGAATCAGCAAATGCGAGAAATGTATGTGTCTGTAGAGAATACATCGTGTATAATCTATCTTATTATGAGTAATATAAAGAAAAAATATCAGGCAATTTTAGTCGACCTGGACGGAACCGTTATTGATTCCGGTCCGGGTATTATGGAATCGGTTCAGTATGCATTGGGAAAAATGGGCTATGAGCAGGCAGATGCAGAAACCCTGCGAAAATTTGTCGGCCCCTCTCTGATGGATTCTTTTACCCATCTTTATTCCATGAGCAAAGAAGAGGCTGAGCAGGCGACGGCATATTACCGGGAGGTTTATTCCACAGGAAATATGTTTCATTTTGATCTCTATGAAGGGATAGTGAGCTGCCTGCAGGAACTGAAAAAGGCAGGAAAGAGACTGATCCTGGTTACTTCCAAGCCTCATGTTTATGCGGCCCGTATTTTGGAAAAGGCGGATGTAAGCAGTTATTTTGAGTATCAGACCGGACCGGAGCTGAGCGATGCCAGCTCACAGAAGGTAAGGCTGATCGAAAAGGCGATTGTGGCATGTGGTCTGCAGAAGGAAGATACCGTGATGGTCGGTGATACCCACTTCGATATTGACGGAGCGGTTCAGGCCGGGATTGATTCTATCGGAGTGACTTATGGATACGGAAAAGGAGAGGAGCTAAAGGAGGCAGGTGCTACTTATCTGGTTTCTTCACCGGAAGAGCTGAAGAGCCTGCTTTTGGAAGGAAAGGAGTAATGATGGCAGAAGAGAGAGAAGAAGATATCATTATTAAGATGAATCTGGAAGACGGAAGAGCGGTAGACTGTGAGATCATCGTGATCTATGAAGCAAACGGAAAAGAATATTTTGCCTTAGAACCCCACAGTGATTATTTTGATGAGGGGACAGTCTGGATCTATGAGAATGCAAATCCGGATTGGGTAGAAGAGGATGAGATCGAACTGATCGTTCCGGATGATGATGAAGAATATATCAAGGCAGTCAATGCCTTTTATGAGTGGGCGGACGAGTACGAGGATTAAGGCTCAGGTGCGCTGATTCGGTTTTTATGTAGTTCAATAGAGGGGAAAATCAATGGTAGAAAAATTTACCAAAGATATGCTGGCTGAAATCAGCAAAATATACATTGGTAAGGAGAAGCAGATCCGGTTCATGCTGGCCGCGGTTCTCTGCGGAGGACATGTCCTTTTGGATGACCTTCCGGGAAGCGGAAAGACCACCCTGGTCAAGACGATGTCAAAGGCACTTGGCTGTGAATATCACAGGGTTCAGTTTACACCGGATCTCTTGCCTTCCGATGTGATCGGCAATACCGTTTTTGATCAGAGGACCGCTTCTTTTCGGCAGATCAAGGGGCCGGTATTTACCAATATTCTTCTGGCGGATGAGATCAACAGGGCCATCCCCAGAACTCAGTCTGCCCTTCTTGAGGCCATGGAGGAGGGACAGGTGACGATCGATGATCAATGCCTGCAGCTGCCTCAGCCCTTCCTGGTTTTGGCCACCCAGAATCCGGTTGAGGAAGAGAGCACTTTTGCCCTTCCGGCAGCCCAGATGGATCGTTTTATGATGAAGCTGACCCTGGGTTTCCCGACAAAGGAAGAAGAGGAAAAAATGCTGGAGACCCTGGGAGATGAGAGGGATTTTGACCGGGTTTCGGCAGTATCTTCTCCGCAGGATCTGCTTGCCTTAAGGGAGAAGATAAAAGAGGTTTTCAGCAGTGAAGCGATCAGAGCCTACATTGTCGATCTGGTTCAGGCAACGAGGCAGAGGGATAGCTTTCTGGCAGGGGCTTCTCCCCGCTGCAGCCGCAGTCTCTATCAGGCTTCAAAGGCTTTGGCTGCGATGGAGGGAAGAGACTATGTTCTGCCGGAGGATGTCAGGGAACTGGTACTTCCTGTCATGGCACACAGGGTGCTGATGAGCGATGAGGCCTATTACGAAGGCAGAAGTGTGGAAGAGGAACTGAAGGATATTCTGGAAAAAGTTCCGGTACCACCGTCAAAGGAAAAGATGATCCATGAAGCAGCAGGAGAGTAATTGGGGGACAAAAGGAGGATTGCTTCTCTTAGGAGGTCTGATTCTTGTGGCCTCCTATTTTCGTATGTCCTATCTTAGGATCTTTTTGATCTGTCTGCTTTTTTTAAGCGCTTTTTCCATGCTGTGGGCAAGAAAATCTCTCTCTTCCGTCAGTCTTACGATGGAAGGAGAAAAGGGAAAAGGCAGATTGGCTCTGTTTCCGGATCGGGAAACAAAGCTTTCGGTTAAGATAAAAAATCAGGGCTTTTTGCCGATCGTGTGGATGCGACTTTTTCTTCCGGTCGGAGAAAGAAAGGTTGTGGCTTTTCCGGATGGCGGGGAAGAGGAATCTTTTGCCTGGATCATGCCGGGACAGGCCCTTTCTTATGAAATAGAGATCCGGGCCCTTCGACGGGGAATCTTTGCGCCGGACTATATCGAAGTCAGCTCCGGAGACGGCTTTGGCCTAAAGGAAAGCAAAAAGCAATTTATGCCGGAAAAGCTGCCTTCTATTCTAGTTTTTCCCGGATTGATTCCGGTGAATGAAAAGCCTCTGATCGGCAAAATGACAGAACTGGAGGAGGCAAAGCAGGGAATCTATAAGGACAGGACCCTGATCCGCAGTGTCAGAGACTATGAGCTGCATGACAGCGCAAAGGATATCAACTGGAGACAGCTGGCAAAAGAGGGAAAACTAAGCGTCAATGTCAGAGAAGAAGAGGATAGCCGCAGACTTTGCTTTTTGTTGGATCTGGAAAGCTATTCCCACGAGGAAGAAAGCTTTGATGCAGACGGAACTCTTCGCAAAAAGAGGGTTCTGGATGAGGAAGGACTGGAGGAAGTCCTGTCTCTGGCAGCTTCCTTGATCCGAAAGCTTTCGCAAAAGCAGATTCGCTGCAGTCTGATCCTTCCTGCCTATGGGGAAAAGGAAAGTCAGATCCTGTTTGCAGGGAAGAAGGAGAAGGCAGAGTATCGTATGCTGTCTGCTCTTTCTGCTATCAGTTATCAGGGGGAGAAAACGGAGCTGCCTCTTAGGGAAATGACGGAGAAAAGACATGAGCTGGGACCGGTCTTTTTCCTGGCGGCAAAGGAGAGCAGGAGGCTGGAACTTTTGAAAAAGGAGAAAAAACTCCGGCTCTGTCCTATCCTGAAAGAGAAGGAAGGCAAAAAGAAAGAGAAGAATGAAATTGCCTGGAGGGAGGTATGTCATGAAAGTGAAAAGTGATGACCTGAGCGGGCTTTCTTTGTTAATTTCTGTATTTTCGGTCTATGCCTTTCTTTTTTGTCTGGAAGTGATCACCCACCCCTATAAGGAAGTAGATCTGCATTTTTTTCCCTTGCTTTTCCTGCTTCTGGCAGCCTTTCTTGCTGACAGGGGGCTGGTAAAACACAGGGCGAATATGACTTTTTTTGTCGGGCTTCAGATCCTTTTTCTGGCAGGAGGCAGTCGGCTCTTTTTCTATTGTCTCAGCATGGATCCGCAAAAGGCCGGCAGCAGAATCTTTTTCTGCCTGTTCTATGCCTTTCTTTTCCTCTTTGCTGCCTATATCTCTTATTTTCCGGTTGGAATGCCGGTGGTTCTCGGATGCTTTGATGTCATGGCTCTTTTGGTCATGATCACTTTGGCTCTGAGCCGGCAGGAGGAGGCCTCTTTACTGCTCCGGACATGTGAAATCTGTCTTTTGGCCATGCTGCTGTCCCTGGCCACTTTGATCCGGATCAGAACGGAGCAGATCGCAGAGCGTGGAGGCATCATCGGATCTTCTTTTGCCGGAAAAGCAGTTCTCCTTCTTTTCCTTCTTCTTTTGGCAGGATTAGCTCTGCTTTTTGCGGTGATTTCGAAAAACGGAAGCTACTTGGCGGGAAAGGCAACCGGGGATGTGATCCAAGGGGGGATAGGAGGCTTTGGCGCTTTTCTGCAGCTTCTTTATCAGAAAAGTGAAGCCTTCTTTATCTGGATTCTTGGCTTTTTACATTTAAAAAATCCGCAGGCAGTTGCAGAAACAGCAGATGCTGCCGGCAGTATGGCAAGCTCTGTGACAGAAAGCGGGAAGATGGTCCTTCCCCTTTGGCTGAAACCGGCAGGAATTGCCATCCTTCTTTTTCTTCTTTTCTTTTTCTTATACCGAATCAGAAACTTCCGCTTTGCAAGAGGAGAGGAGAAAGTAGAAAAAAATGAAAGAAAAGTAGAAAGAAGCGGAGGCAGCAGGGCTTATTACCGGGATGCCTTTGTAAGATTGCGTTCCTATCTTCGTTTTCGAAGAGAATGGAGAAAAAAGAAAAATACGCCGGAGGGAAGGTATCTTTTGATCGAGAAAAGATATCGGAAGCGTGACCCGAAGCCGGCTTCTGTCAGTGCCCCGGAATATCTGCGGATGCTGGCAGAAAAGGAAGAAAATAAAGAAAAGGCAGAGAGCTTTTTGCAGCTGTCTGCCCTTCTGGAAAGTTCCCTCTATAGACGGAGGGAAGAAAAATAAAGAAACGGTCGCATTAAGCCTTAAATGCGTCCAGGTTCTCCAGGATTTCTCCGCCAATCTGGCAAGCCGGGCAGATACAGTATTTTGTACCTTCCTCTTTTGCCTTTTTGGCGGAAGCATTCATATTTTTTGCACCGTCTTCGCCAAAAATCTGGACTCCGGCATCGGATTCGGTCAGGGCGATCAGCTCGTCAATTAAGGTAACGCTGTCCTCGAGGGATGCAATCAGGGCAGCGGCAGCATCTGCATCATTGGGAGCAGATAGCCATTTGTCGGCTGCAGCCTTCAGGTTCGGATTACAGGAGCCGGCCTCTGTCAGTTCTTTTACGCTTTGAATCAATTCTTCTTTTGTCATAGTGAATTAACCTCCATTTCAATTTTATTTTTCCATAGGGCTATTATAACATAGAGAAGGGAAAGGGGAGAGGAGGATTCTTTTGTGTTTTTCTTAAGGAGAGTGTGATAAAATCTATAAGGTTAGGGAAAGAAAAGGAAATCCTTCTTTCCTTAGGAGATGGTAAAAGCAGGAGGAAAGCGTTCCTGTAAAAGGGATAAGGACAGGGTATCATGGCATACTTTCCAATGTTTATCGATATAGAAAATAAAAGCTGTCTTGTGATCGGAGGCGGGAAGGTCGCACTGCGAAAGGTAGAATATCTCAGGGACTTTGGCGCCCAGGTGAGTGTCCTTGCAAAGCAGATCCTTCCGGAAATCCGGGAAATGGATGGCGTAGAAAGCATAGAGAAAAGTTATGAGGAGGCAGATCCGCGATTGGAGGATTACCTCCTTGTTATTGTGGCAACGGATGATGGTTCCTTTAATCAGAAGATCACGAAGCTTTGCAGGGAAAAGAAAATTCCGGTCAATGTGGTGGATAATCCAAAAGAATGCAGCTTTATTCTGCCGGCTTACCTTAAGGAAGAAAAACTGCTGGCGGCCTTTTCTTCGGGAGGAAACAGTCCCCTTCTGGCCCAGCATTTAAAGGAAAAAAACAGGGAGATCCTTACTCCCTGGCTGGGAAAATTAAACAGCTATCTGGGTTCCCTTCGGCCGGAGGTAAAAAAGGCCTGCCGGACCATGGGGGAGAGAAAGGCAGTTTATAAGAAGATTCTGGAAGCAGGACTGAAGGAAAAAAGATTTCTGCCTCTGGAAGAGGCACTGAAAGAAGGAGAAGAGTGGAAAGAAAGGCAGGAAGCGCATGAACTTGCAGATGATCGGAATTGATTATGAAAAGGCGCCTCTTCGGATCAGATCAGCCTTTTCCTTTCAGGAAGAGGACTGCAGAAGACTCCTGCAGGAGCTGACGGCAAAAGAAGAGATTGCCGGTGCTCTTTTGCTTTCTACCTGCAACAGGACAGAATTATATCTTTCTACGGAAGAGGATTTTGGCGGGATCAAAAGCCTTTTTTGTGAACTGGCCCAGGTTTCGGAAAAAGACTATGAAGCTTATATGACCTGCAGGGAGGGAGAAGTGCTCCTTGATCATCTTTTTCCTCTTTCCTGTGGGATGAAGTCCAGAATCTTCGGAGAGGATCAGATCATTTCACAGATCAGGGAGGCTCTGGATCTGGCCAGAGAGGAAAAGACGACCGACTATTTTCTGGAAAAACTCTTTCTTTCTGCAATCACGGTTGGAAAGAAGGTCAGAAGCTCTGTCAGACTGACTGCCGTGAAAAGCTCCGTGGTCAGCGGCATGATCTCGTTTCTGGAGGAAGAAGGCTTTCCCTTACAGGGCAGGAAGTGCATGGTGATCGGTAACGGAGAGATCGGCCGCCTTGCCGCGAAGGAACTGAAGGAGAAGGGGGCAGTGGTCCTGGTTACCGTTCGGAATTATAAGACCAGTCAGGTGGAGATTCCGGAGGGCTGCAGGATCATCGGCTATAAGGAGCGCTATGAAATCATGGCAGACTATGATCTGATCGTAAGCGCTACAAGAAGCCCCCATTATACGGTGACCTATGAGGAAGGAAAAGAGCTTTTTCAGGACGGAAGGGAACGACTCTTGATCGATCTGGCTGTTCCGAGAGACATGGAAGAAAAGCTCGCAGAGCTGGAAGGCATCCGCTTATATGATATTGACCGGATCGGCAATTCTCCGGAAGGAGAAGATGATCAGGCATTGGAAGAGGCTCTGAAGCTGATCGAAGAGGAAAAGCAGAAGCTGAAGAGAGAACTGAATGTCAGGGATTATGTGGAGAAGGTTGAACTGATCAGTCAAAATGGCGGAGAGATCACCTACCGGAGAGTAGAAAAGGAACTTTTGGAGGCTCTTGGGGAGGGAGATGAGCAGAAACTGCATAAACTGGTCAATCTTGCTGCGCAAAAGACCCTTTCTTCTGTCATTTTCAGCTTGAAGAAGGTTTTACCAGAGGAGGAATGGGAGGCCTGTATAGAAGAGCTGGAAGGAAGGCTGGAGGTCTTTTAAGGATTTCAAAGAAAGAGAAAGAAATGGATAAGATAATACGGGTCGGCAGCAGGGAGAGCAGGCTTGCGATCGCACAAACAGAAGAAATCCTGACCGAGGTAAGATGCTATCATCCGGAGCTTCGCTTTGAACTGGTCACAATGAAAACGACAGGAGACCGAATTCTGGATCGCAATCTGGATCAGATCGGTGGCAAGGGACTCTTCGTAAAGGAATTGGATAAGGCCCTTTTGGAAGGAAGGGTGGATCTGACGATTCACAGTCTGAAGGATTTGCCGATGGAGCAGGAAGAAGGCCTGCCCTTGATCGGTTATTCCAAAAGGAAGGATCCAAGAGATGTCATGATCTTGAGTAAAAAGACAGGAGGAGAGAAGCTTTCCTGTATCGGAAGCTCCAGTAGGAGAAGGATTCTGCAGGTGAAAAAATTCTATCCTCAGGCAGAATTTCGGGGCATCAGAGGAAATGTACAGACCAGGCTCAGAAAGCTGGCAGAAGAGGACTATGATGCGACCATTCTGGCGATGGCCGGATTGGCCAGACTGGGGATGGAAGATCTGGCAGATCGGATCTTTTCGGTAGAGGAAGTGATTCCTGCAGCGGGTCAGGGAATCCTGGTCTTTCAGGGAAGAAGGGGAGAAGATTATTCCTATTTGAAGGAAGTCTGTGATGAAGCTTCTGCTTATGCAGCTATCGCAGAGAGAAGCTTTGTGAAAAGGCTGAACGGGGGCTGCTCTTCTCCGGTTGCAGCTTATGCAGAGGTAAAGGAGAAGAAAATTCTGCTGAGAGGCCTCTACTATAATGAGGAAGAGGATGCCTATCTCGTGGGCAGAAGAGAAGGAAGCATAGAGGATGCAGAAAGTCTGGGATATGCCCTGGCAGAGGAATTAATGGAAAGCTATGCCCTTAAAAAGAAAAAATCAGGCAATGAGGAAGGCAGATAAGATGAAGGAAGAAAAGCAAAAAGGAAGGGTCTGGCTGGTCGGTGCAGGACCGGGAGACGGGGGTCTTATGACGGAGAAGGCTCTTGCTGTGATCCGCCTTGCAGATACGATCGTCTATGATGCCCTGATTTCCCTGGAGATTCTTTCTTCTCTTCCGCAGGAGGCGGAGCTGATCGATGTAGGCAAGCGGGCAGGGAAGCATCCCGTTCCCCAGGAAGAGATTAACCGTATTCTTTTGGAAAAGGCAAAAGAAGGAAAAAAAGTCCTTCGTCTAAAGGGAGGAGATCCCTTTATTTTTGGCAGGGGAGGAGAGGAACTTCAGCTTCTGGCAGAGGAAGGGATTCCTTTTGAGGTAATTCCGGGAGTCAGCTCTGCGGCTGCGGTTCCTGCTTATAACGGGATTCCGGTGACGCATAGGGACTATACTTCTTCCTTTCATGTGATCACCGGCCATAAAAAGAAGAATGGCAGTCTGGATATTGACTTTGAAGCCCTGGTCAGGCTGAAGGCCACCCTGGTCTTTTTGATGGGCCTGTCAGAGCTGGAAACGATCTGCCGAAAGCTATTGGAAAATGGCATGGATCCGGATACCCCCTCCGCTCTTCTGGAAAAGGGCTGTGGGGCGGAACAAAGAAGGATCTGCACAAGTCTTTCCAATCTTCCGGAGGCAGCAAAGAGGGAAAAGGCAAAGAGCCCGGCCATCATTGTAGTCGGAAAGGTCTGCAGTCTGGAAAAGGACTTTGCCTGGTATGAGAAAAAGCCTCTCTTTGGGAAAATGATCCTGAACACAAGACCCAAGGAGGCAAATGCTGACTTTAGCAAAAGACTGCGCAGCCTGGGAGCCCAGGTGATCGAATATCCGACCATCAGAACCCAGGCTTTTGCCTCTTTTGAAAAGGAATATCGGGAAATGCTGGAGGAAGAAAGACCCGTCTGTCTGACTTTTACCTCCTCTCGGGGAGTGGACTATTTCTTTTCTGAATTAAGGGAAAAAGGGCAGGATCTGCGGAGCCTTTTATCGAAAAAGGATCTGTCCTTTGCCGTGATCGGAGAGGCAACGGGAAGAGCCTTAAGAGCTTATGGAATCTTTGCGGATTATATGCCGCAAAGCTATTCGGCCGGGGAACTGGGTAAGCTCCTGGCCCGGGAATGGAAGAAGGATGGAATGGTCTATCTCTATCGGGCAGAGAAGGGATCGCAGGAAATCCTGGATGTTTTTCAGAAAAAGAAAGTAGCCTATCGGGATATTCCGGTGTATCAAACCCTTTATCGGGAGAAGGATCAGATTGGAGAAAAGATCCAGCAGGCCCTTGCAGAAGGCAGGATCAGTGCCATAAGTTTTACAAGTACTTCTACAGTAGAAGGCTTTGTAAGGGCTTTTAGAGGCCTGGATTACAGCAGACTTCTGGCAATCTGCATTGGAGAGCAGACGGCAAAGGGGGCAGCGCAATACGGCTTTCAGATCATAATTTCAAAAGAAGCTACGATGGAGAGCATGACGAAGACAATAGAAAGGGAGCTGGGAAAGGCTCCCTTAGAGAAAGATTATACAGAGGAGTAAGGGATGAATTTGATAGAGAGACCGAGAAGACTGAGAACCAGTCCGCTTCTACGGCAGATGGTAAGAGAAACAAGGGTATCGGCAGATAGTCTGATCTATCCTCTTTTTGCGGAGGAAGGTGAGAACATCAAGGAAGAAATCTCTGCCATGCCGGGACAGTATCGTTACAGTCCGGATCGCATCGGTGAGGAACTGGATCGGATCTCTGATGCCGGCGTAAAAAGCATCCTTCTTTTCGGCATTCCAAAGGAAAAGGATGAGATCGGAAGCTCGGCCTGGGATGAAGAGGGCATTGTCCAGCAGACCCTTCGCTATATCAAGGCGAATTATCCGGATCTTTACTGCATTACGGATGTCTGCATGTGCGAGTATACCGCCCACGGTCACTGCGGTATTTTATGTGATCATATGGTAGATAATGATAAGACCCTGGAGGTTTTAGGCAAAACGGCACTTTCTCATGTAAAGGCAGGGGCGGATATGGTGGCTCCTTCGGATATGATGGATGGAAGAATTGCATCGATCAGACAGCTTCTGGATGAGAAGGGATATACGAATACGCCGATCATGTCCTATGCGGTAAAATATGCCTCTTCCTTTTACGGCCCCTTTCGGACAGCAGCGGATTCCGCTCCGGCCTTTGGAGACCGCAAGGGCTATCAGATGGATTATCATAACCGGAAAGAGGCCATAAAGGAGGCTCTTTTAGATGATCGGGAAGGGGCGGATATTCTAATGGTAAAGCCGGCACTTTCCTATCTGGATATTGTAAGAGAGATTTCCGAGCAGATCAATAAGCCCCTTGCAACCTACAGTGTCAGCGGGGAATATGCCATGATCAAGGCAGCAGCTATGGCCGGTTATATTGATGAGAAAGCAATTGTCTGCGAATCGGCGATTTCCATGTATCGGGCAGGAGCCGATCTTTTGATCAGCTATTATGCCAAGGAACTCGCCCAGTACATGAAAGAAGGATTGATCGGATAATGAAAAGAGATAGATCAGAAGCATTATTTAAGAGAGCGGTTGAGGTCATACCGGGCGGGGTAAACAGTCCGGTCAGAGCCTTTGGCCCGGTCGGCGGAAAACCTGTTTTTATTGAGAAAGCCAAGGGACAGTATCTTTATGATACGGATGGCAATCAATACACCGACTATATCGGTTCCTGGGGACCGATGATCCTGGGACATAATGATGAGAGAGTCGTGGAGGCGATCAGGAAGCAGCTGGAACAAGGTGTCAGCTATGGGGCAACAACAGAGCTGGAAGTCGAAATGGCAGAGCTTATGTGCAGCCTGGTGCCCTCTCTGGAAATGGTCAGAATGGTAAATTCCGGTACAGAGGCAGTTATGAGTGCAATCCGGACGGCGAGAGGCTTTACCGGTAAAAATAAGGTGATCAAGTTCGAAGGCTGCTATCACGGCCATTCAGACGGACTTTTGGTAAAGGCAGGAAGCGGTGTCATGACATCCGGTGTGCCCAGCAGTGCCGGCATCAGTCCGAATTGTGTAAAGGATACCTTAAGTGCTGTTTATAATGACCTGGAAAGCGTAAAGAGACTCTTTGAGGAAAATAAGAATGAGATTGCCTGCCTTGTCGTAGAACCGGTTGCAGCCAATATGGGCGTGGTGCTTCCGGAAGAGGGCTTTCTGCAGGGCTTAAGGGAGCTTTGTGACCGGGAAGGCGCTCTTTTGATTTTTGATGAGGTGATCACAGGCTTCCGTCTTTCTTTGGGCGGTGCTTCTGAATATTTCAAGGTAAGGCCGGATCTTCTTACCTATGGTAAGATCATAGGCGGCGGTCTTCCGGTCGGTGCTTATGGAGGAAGAAAGGATGTCATGCAGGTAGTGGCTCCTTCAGGACCCGTTTATCAGGCCGGTACCTTAAGCGGCAATCCTCTAGCCATGGCAGCAGGAATCAGCCAGCTGCAGATTCTGCAGGAGAATCCGCAGATCTATACTGATTTAGAGAAGAGGGGAGAGCAGTTCAGACAGGGGGCGAAAAAGGCAGCGGCTTCTGCCGGAATTTCCTGTCAGGTTACGGGACTTGCTTCCTTATCCTGCATTTATTTTGCAGAAGAGCCGGTTCGGGATTATGAAAGTGCAAATCGTTCGGATACGGAGAAATTTGCGGTCTACTACCAGAAAATGCTGGAAAAAGGCAATTATTTCGGACCGAGTCAGTTTGAATCCGTCTTCCTATCTGCGGCACATACAG
>CAVHNP010000064.1:0-14314 GCA_963637505.1 Prevotella sp. CAG:279 | reverse complement strand
GGCAGCGTATTGACCCCAAAAATCATCTGCCACGCACCATTTTCGTTGTGCATAGCTGCATTTTCGTACATTTCATCTGTCAAATCCGCTTCATCGGTAACAAATCCGTCTACAAAAGCAATCAGCTTTTCTTCATCGAACATCAACCAAAAGTGATTTCCGTAATGCTCAACTCTTCCAACAAAATCCTTTTCTGTTGCGGCCTCTGCAGCTGGAAAGCATTCTGCTTCGACTGCAGCAATTGCTTTGATATCTTCTTCTGTGGCATATTTTATGATCATATGATTTTCCTCCAACTTTCTATTACTACTATAACAAAGATTTCTCAAGACACACCAGATCTACATTCGGAATACCATTGAGTACACATTTTACAACGCCTACTTCTTCATATCCCAGATGCTGATACAACTTCCGTGCCTTTACATTTTTCGCAATCGTATCCATCCGAAGCGCAAGGCAGCCTTGTTCTTTGGCATGCCTTTCATAATATGCCACAAAGGCTCTGCCATAGCCTTTATTCTTCTGAAAAGGGTCTACCGCCAGACAATGCAGTACCATAATTTCATTGTCCTTAGCCGGATGTTTCCACTTCGCATCCTTATATTCATCGACCTGAATTTGATTGATAACGGCTGTCGCTACGACTTTATTTTCATCTGTCATCACAAACAAATCATTTCTGCCCAGTGCATCTTCTGCCGTCTTTCTTGTGGGATAAACATTTCGTATCCAACCGATTGTACTTTCTCCCTTCTCCTCCCCGTCATGGATATTTTCATATATGGTTTCAATAAGATCTATGTCATCTTTTCTTGCTTCACGTATATTCATTAACTTAGATTGGCTTCCTTTCAAAGGCTTCCGTTTACAGGCAGCTATTTATAAATTACGAGCTTTTTAAATAGAAGTGAACCCTTGTTCCATGAAGAACCAAAGCCGGCTTTTCTATTTGCTCAAACTGTAATTTCAATCTGGTTGCCCTCGATCGCAAGGATACAGCTTTCATAATAGCCATCACCTGTGGTTCTCGGCCCGCTAATCACTTCATATCCATCGGCCTTCAGCCGGGCTGTTAAAATATCTACCTTTTCTTTACTCCCGACACTGAATGCAATGTGTGCATATCCTGTACGTGCAAGGTCCTTCGGCAAATCTGACATTTTCGGCTTATTCATAATTTCAAGCCGCGCGCCATCGTCAAACGAAAGAAAATAGGAGCGAAAATCCGTCTTTGTATTATGATACCCCTCATTGGACTTCGCATTCAAATATTTTACAAAAAATCCTTTGTCTTATCCAAGTTATTTACATAAAGTGCTATATGCTCGATTTTCATATCTCTAATTCCTGATTGTTCATCTGTCTCATAAAAATGCAGGATTCAGAGCCGCCTCTGCATCCTGCCATCTTTTTTATATTCTTCTTTATGCCAGCGGCACACCTGCTGCTCCCATCGCATCCCGGATCAGCTTATCGAACTTATCGGCCTCCCAGGCACTTCTTCCTGTGAAGAGTCCGTCGATATTCTCCTGAACGATCAGCTCATTTGCATTCTGGGGATTTACACTGCCTCCATAAAGCAGGGGAATCTCTGCCGCTGCTTCCTTTCCGAAGATTTCTTCCAGACACTGGCGGATGACCAGGTGTTTTTCCTTTGCATAGGCAGCGCTTGCCGGCTTGCCGTTTACACCGATCGCCCAAACCGGCTCATAAGCAACCCAGATCTTCTTTGCCTGCTCTGCGCTTACTCCCTTAAAGCCGATCTTCAACTGGCTTCTCAAAACCTCATCGCTGATGCCGTTATCCTTCTGCTCTCCGGTCTCTCCGATGCAAAGAAGAGTCGTAAAGCCATGCTCTAAAGCACAGAGTACCTTTTTGTTTTCCATCTCATCTGTCTCTCCGAAGACATGACGCCTTTCGGAATGACCGATCATAACCAGGCTAAGTCCCAGCTCCTGCAGCATCAGTGGGCTGATCTCACCGGTAAACTGTCCCTGCTCCTCCCAGCACATATTCTGAGCGCCAAGCTTTACCTCGCTCTGTGCTACGCTCTCTACTGCTCCCGGAAGAGAGGTATAAGAAGGAATAACAAAAAGCTGCATCTTTTCCCTGGAAATATCCCTGGTATTCTCAGCCAGCTTTGTCAAATATTCCTTTGTATCTGCAATATTTTTGTACATCTTCAGATTGGTACCGAAATATATTTTTTTCATAATTAAATTAACTCCCGCTTTTAAATTTCTCAAAATTTTCTAATCACACCGGCCAAAGCTAAGATCCATCCTGACTTTCTTCTCTTCGTCTTTCTTCTAACGGATATAGATTCTGTCTCTGGTCATATTTTCTGCGATCAGCTTCATGACCGCCATGAAGTTATCGCCAAAGCTTTCCTTCGGAACAATGAGTGCGGAGTCATCGCTCACATAAAAAGCAATATTCTTCGGTGTAGAACTCGCTTTCTTGATCTTTGACCAGGGATAGGAATTTACATTATCCCCGACCACCTCTTCAATACCCTGACTGTCAAACTCATAACGGATCACGTCATTGTATTTCGGAGCTTTTATCATTTTTCTGGATTGTAATTTTAGATTGAAAGGAGTGAATCCCAGAACACAGAGACCCGCTGCGAGGTAAAGGGCACATTGTCCTATACTGATTCGTCCTGCTCTCAGGCTGAAGCCTCCCATTACAATTACCGAAAGTCCCAGAAGATTGATCACAAATCCGGAGAACTTCGAGTAGGTATGGTAAAGCAGCAAATCATAGATGAAATTTGCCTTCATTCTTACATCTACAGCTATTTTCATTCATTCACTCCTTTTCAAATCTGCTCATTTTTTCAAATTTTTCTTTTAATTAAGAAGGGGATCTCGGGAATACTCCCTGATCAATCCCCTCCTATCATACTTATCTTTATGCTGCTGTCTCTTCGAGAACCTGATCTGCAGCCCATCCTTCCGGTGAGTAGATACCTCTTCTGTGCTTTCTCATCTGGTTATCAAAGAAAGCTACGATGAAGGGGCAAAGGAACAGTGTGATGATAGATGCTGTTGCACACTGTGCTGTT
The DNA here is from genome assembly GCA_963637505.1 of Prevotella sp. CAG:279. Taxonomy (GTDB): domain Bacteria; phylum Bacillota; class Clostridia; order Lachnospirales; family Lachnospiraceae; genus RUG14243. The sequence continues at coordinate 11,241 of CAVHNP010000064.1, read as the reverse complement.
GCCATTTCTACATAAGGTGCCATTGTCGGGTCAGCCTCTGCTACCGCTGCCGGTGTCATTGCTGAGTTCAAAGCGGTTGTACCGATGGCAGCTCCCATTGCATTTCTCTCTTTCTTCGGAAGAATGATATTGAATGCGAAGAAGAAGATAACTGCTGTTGCTGCGGAAACAAGACCAAGAACGATTCCGGAAGCACCTGCTGTGATGATTGTGTAGATATCTGTCTTTGCTCCAATGGAGATGGTCATGAAGAAGGTTACGATCGGCTGTGCTGTTGAGCAAGCTTTTCTGAATCCTTCGTCAAGGTTACCCCAGATGAAACCGATCAGAAGCGGGATCAGGGTTGCAACCAGCTTATCAAAAGGAATGTTTGCAAGTCCTGTTGCGCCAAGTGCGATCAGGGTAAAGAAGGGGCCGTCATTCAGGGACAGGATGGAGATTGCGCCGGTATCTGTTGCATTACCAAACTGTGATGAAAGTGAAATATACAGGGAACTGTTGGAGTTTGTGATCGCTGCGATCCAAACAAAAGGTGTCAATCCAAGGATACCTGCCGGTCCGCAAAAAGCGCCTACAGCAAGACCGATTGCAACACCAAGTGCAAACTTCATTGCAGTCATCGTAACACCCTTATACAAAGGCAGTCCTACCTGTCTTACGTTGATAGCAGATCCGCATACGATCAGGAAGAATCCCATCATTGCTGAGTTGCCATCGTAAAAGAGAGCGGTTACATATCCACCGATCTGGAAAACCTGCGGGCAAACTGTTGCCAGAATAACTGCGATCAGTAGCGGAATGATTACCAAGCCGCCCGGCAGTGCTTTCATTTTATTCAGGATATCGAGATCCAACTGTTTTTTTTCTTCCATTTTGTTACTCCTCTTACTTATCTCTCGTTGCTTCTTTGAAAAGGCGATCAACAATATCTAAAGCTGTGTGATCATTTCCTGTTAATCCACCCTTACCAACAATCGGCATACCCTGGTATTTTCCTACCATGCGTCCGATATCTGTCTGGGCGATTACATAATCCACAACCTCAAGACACTCGGTTCCAAGCTGGAAGCAAACATTAACCATCGTATCACCCCCTGTGGTATAGAGACCTGCAATACGCTCTCTTCCCACTCTATCCAAGATACCTGCAATAATTGCTCCAAGACCTGCGTTGATACGTTCGGCACTCATGCCGTCTTCGTAATCACGTTTCTCGTCTTCCTTTTTCAGATTGAGCAGCTCTCCGTGAAGTGCTGTCTCTATTAAAATTGCTCTGGGGGTCCCTTCCTCAAGCATTTTAACCGCTGCATTAATCGCTTTTTCTGTTTCAGCTGTCGCTCTGTCACCGCCGTCGATCAGGGCAACCGGATCAACAGATATCCGAAGATGTCTCTCATCCTCGCACAGAATCTCCATCTGTTTCTTGGTTACCGGTGTTGCGGATCCGGCTGCGATCAGAACTGTCTTGCCTGTTCCGTCTGCTGTATTTTCCGGAATGTTTGCACTCTCTTTTCCGACCAGGCCTCTGACATAAGCCAGCTTTGTGGTAAATGGACCCGGATCTACCGCCAGTACATTCCATCTTAAATTCACACAAGCCTGAGCAATAATCTCCACGTCTTCGATGCTGATCGCATCCACTACGATGATCTCTGCACCTGCGGAACGCTGTCTTTTCAGTTCTCTCTGGGTTGACTCGATTCCGCGCAGGATATGTTCAAGCGTAACCAGTCCAACCTTTCGTCTGCTCTGTCCGTTGATCAGCTTCGGAATATAATTCTCATAAACCGGTGTACGAACATCCTGGGCAACCGGTGTGTTGATCAGGGCAACTCCGTCAATGACAGAATAGCCGCCAACGAGGATTCTCTTTGACTGCGGCATAGCCGGAACAACGATCGCAACTACGTCATCTTCAATGACATCCATCATGGCATCGATCTCTACGCCGACTCCGCCACGAAGGGTTGTATCGATACGTTTTGAAAAATACTGAACGCCCATTCCTTTTAAGGCTTCTGTAGCAGAAGCAACCTTGTCATAAGCCAGCTGTCCCGGTAAAGGACGGCTGTTACTGCTGATCAGGATCGCATCCAGTTCTGAAACACCTTCTCCGTTTTCCGCTGCCTTCTCATTAAAGAAGACTGCCGTTCTTGCCTTTGATCTTGCGAGCAAAACGCCTGTTGTTGTTGCTCCTGTCAAATCATCTGCAACAGCTCCGATTATTGGCATATTATCCCCTCCGATTAAAACTACTGTTTATTGTGCATCTTTGCAGCATACTCAGAAACAACCTTGGTAGACTCGATCATGCTGACACATCCGGCAATACCCTTTCCTGCGATATCAAAAGCGGTTCCGTGATCGACAGAACTTCTGATGAAGGGAAGGCCAAAGGTAAGTGTTACGGATTTTTCAAAATCAAGAGTCTTGCATGCGATATGTCCCTGATCATGATAGAGAGAAAGGATTGCATCGTATTTGCCTGATTTACCGATATTGAATACGGAATCTGCCGGGCAGGGACCTACGGCATTGATGCCAAGCTCCTGTGCTGCCTTTACAGCAGGAATCAGCTCATCGATCTCTTCTCTTCCGAAGAGTCCGTTATCTCCGCCGTGCGGGTTCAGAGCTGCAACTGCGATCAGCGGATTCTCGATACCGACCTTTCTGAGCTCCTTATCGATATTTACAACATTCTCTAATACTCTTTCTTTATTTGCATATTTACATGCATCAACCAGAGCCATATGTCTGCTGACGAAGAAGACTCTCAGTTTGTGGCAGGAGAACATGGTCAGCGCATACGGTGAATGTGTCTCATCCTGATAAATCTCTGTATGACCCGGCTGCTTTACGCCGACAAGCTTGATCGCTCCCTTATGAATCGGTGCTGTAGATACGGCATCGATCTTCTTAGCCATACCAAGCTCGATGGACTTCATGATCCAGTCAATTGCCATCTGTCCTGCCAGAGCCTGAACCTGTCCCCATTCGATAGAGTCTATATCATAATCACCGGTCTCGATGATATCGACGGTTCCTTTTTCATACTTTGCTTCGGAAGGATCTTCAATCTTGTTGTACTTCAGTTCCTTTCCGAGAACCTTTGCTGCACGATCCATGATCGCGATGCTTCCGATCACAAAAGGTCTGCAAACCTCATGGATCTCATCATCCAGCATGGTTCCGACAACGATCTCCGGTCCGATACCTGCCGGATCACCCATTGTAATTGCTGTAATCGGTCTGTACTGTTCACTCATTTTCTTTTCCCTTTCTTTAGTTTATCTTTCTTTTATGATTATGTTTTACTTACGTTTTCTTTCGTTTTCTTTTACATCATATTCCCTTCATTTACTTTTTGCAATAGAATATATGCATTTCATGCAGTTATACTATTTTATTTCTTCGTTTTTATGCAGTATGCATAATTTTCTTAGCTTGCAAAGTTTCGTTTTTCTTTCGTTTGCTTTCGATTCCAGTTTTTGTGTTAAGCTTTTGTCAATGCTAAGAAAATCTAGCAGAAGGCCGGGAATGATTCTGCCTAGGATCAAAAACAAATAAGGCACACGGATCATTCCATCCGTATGCCTTATTCCTTTTAAAAGAGATTGATTCGTTCTTCAAATATTGCTACTGTCCTCAACCTTCCCTTAGTCTTCTTTCATATTTTTCCTAACGATAAAAGCCACTTCGCAAAGTCCTGCGATACAAATCGACATCAATGCGATCCAGAAGAAAAGGTCTCTCTCATCACCTGTCTTAACTGCTGTATTGCTGCTTTTCCTGCTCTTGTCGGACAGTTGATTGCTATTATTTGACGCCTTGTCATTGCTAGCGGTATTTAACGCTTTGTTATTCTCACCAGCATTAGCGTCTTTCTTATTCTTGTCAGCATTATTATCAGTCGGTTTCAGAGAAGACTCTTTCTTTGCCTCGGCGATCGTAAAGTCAGCCTCAGCTGTGCATGCCTCATAATTGTCTGTTTCGGCAAAAGTTGCTGTAAGCTTATAGCTTCCTGCCTCTGTCGGAGCATTCTCACTCGGGCCGTAAGCCTCTCCCGCATTTGTTGTGCCAAAATAACTGTAGGTTACTTGATCACTTCCGTTTGTACTGCTGCCTGCTTTCGGCGTATTTGCTGTCTGGCCGTAGGTCCAGTCATCTATAGAAACAGAGCCATTTCCTTCTCCTCTTGCTACATGAACCGCTATCGTTTTACTATCTGCATTGTAGTTATCCGTCTGGGCTACACTTACTGTAATGGTCGCCTCGCCTGCGCCAAGGATCTTTAACCTTCCATCCGCATCGACAGCCACAAGATCGGGATTAGATGATTCATAACTTACCTTGCCATCGCTGTTCTTCCTAACACCCAGAGAAAGTTCTTCCTCACTATAGGTCGCCTCTACTGATCCCGGTGTGACTGAAAGCCTTGCATCTGCTCTGGCGATCGTAAAATCAGCCTCAGCTGTGCATGCCTTATAATTTTTCGTCGCAGCAAAGCTTGCTGTAACCTTATAGTTTCCTGCCTCTGTCGGAGCACTCTCACTCGGGCCGTATGTCTTTCCCGCATTTGTTGTGCCGGAATAACTGTAGGTTACATGATCACTTCCGTTTGTGCTGCTGACCGCTTTCGACGTATTTGCCGTCTGGCCGTAAGCCCAGCCATCTATGGAAACCGAACCAGAACCGTTTCCTTGCTCTATTGTTGTTTTAACAGTATAAACATCAGACTTTTCATTGTCTTTAATAACCCTATAGGCCACAGTATAGGTTCCCGCATCTTTCGCTGTCGGCACGTTTTCACTTGGATCAGTATAAGCACCATTTTCCAATTGGTAGCTATAATAAACTTTTCCGCCATTCACGTAAACAAGTTCTGCAAGTTCCTGCTCCTGACCATTAAAAGTGATCGTTTTCCCTTTGACGTCTGCAAAAGGAGTTTTATTTATTTTCAAGTCCTGCACCTTTATCGTATCATCACTTACAGACAGCACAATTACATAGTCAACATTTCTACGCTCTATATAGGACTGCCTTGAAGGGCTATACACTAAAGTGTATATATGTTTATCGGCCTCATCTGCAGTAGGAACTTTTGGACTTGCTGTACCATTTTTAATATAAGTATAAAGCCCCGTCTTTAAGATATCACCTACTTTTAAATTTTTAAAATCCACTCCAGAACCTGCTTTATCACTATTATATACTTTATCCGTCACATCAATGATATACTCTGTTCCATCTGTCATTGTGACAGTCAGGGTCTCATTGGTCTGAAAAGCTGCAAGGCTCGTAAGCAACCAATCCTCTCCTTCGCGAGTAACTGAAAGGAGGCTTTCGTCCGTAAAGCTCACATTTGCTGCATTGAGACCACTTTCCTCAATACCAAGTCTGCTAAATAATTCTGAAAGGGTGATACTATTTTCTCCAGTTATGGACCAGCTGTAGCCCTTGTAGGTAAAGTCCACCGTGTACATAACATAAGCCGAGAAGCTATTTGCCGTAAATCCAACCGAACCGTCACTATCTGTTGTAACAGAATCCGCTACCAGCTCTCCGGTCTCATGCACAACAGAAACTGCCTCATTACTGAAAGTGCTGCTGTTTGGTGTGAGCGTAACCTGAAGCGGCTCATCCGGTTCGACTTCCTCTCCTGCCGCATTATAAAAGCTAATATCGACACCAAGGGCTGTGACATTTGCATTGGGACTGACACCGCCCTCACTCTTTGCCTGCGACTCAGCTGCTTCCTCTGCAATAGAAGCAGCTTCAGATGCAGAAAGCATGGTCACACGCATCGTAACCGGCTCATGAAATGAAGCTTCACTACCATTAGCCTGCACTTTCATTTCACCCAGGCTGCTCTCCCATGAAGTAGCTAGCTTCGTCTCTACGCTTTCTTCCTGAAGCGACTCCTCATCCACCTTCTTCTTTTTCTGAGATGCATCTGCTTCCTTTTCTTTTTCCGAATTGCTTTCTTTCTCTTGAAGCTCAGCAGATTTATCTTCTTTTGAAGACGCATCGCCGGATGATTGACTCTCCTTTTCTCCCGCCTTCTCTGTCATAGCTTTGCTCCCGGAGATAGTATCAGATCCAGCGAATGCCACCGTCACCGGCGCCATCCCGATAATCAAGGCAAAACTCAGAAACAGAGCGAATAATCTTTTTCCTCTCCATTTTCTTCTCATCGCTTTCCTCCTTAAACATGTGTTTCTAATTACTTTACAGCTCTCTTCTTTCTCTCAGTGCTTTGTAATTAATTAAAGTATATTTGCTTATGATTATTTTTCAAGACTTCTTGCAAATATCACTTGTTTATAGGAGAAAATAACTTGTTCTTAATCCAGCATTTTTTTGCACCAGCATTCTGAGCTTCTTGCTTTAGACAATATCGATATTGATTTCTTTTTCTTCGGCAGTCTCTCTGTCTGCCTGGCTCAGGCCCTTGTCTGTGATGATCCTTTCCAGCCTGTCCAGAGGGCTTACCACCATCAGATATCCACCGGAAAACTTAGAGCTGTCGATCAAAAGATAGACCTTGTCCGCAGAATTCATAATCGCTTTCTTGATATGCATCTGCGGTGTGCCGATCGAAGTAATGCCGGCATCAAAATTCACGCCGTGTGCACTGATAAAGGCCTTGTTTGCCTTATAGCTCTTAATCGTGCCAACTGCGATCTCTCCCATCGCCGCCGGCTGCTTTCCGCCGATCTGTCCTCCAACCATAACCATGGTGATATTTTCCAGGTTTGAAAGAATCACAGCCACCGACAGGGAATTGGAAATCACAACAAGTCCTTTTTTACTGCCCTTTCTGATCTCTTCCGCCAAATAATAGTTCACAGAGGAATCATCCAGAATGATCACGTCACCGTTCTCAATATATTCATAGGCCTTTTTGGCGATTCTCTTTTTTTCCGCTGCCTTCTTCAGAACATTTCCCGGTGTAATAAATAAAGGAAGCTGTTCTGTGACTTTAACGGCTCCGCCATGCACCCGCCTTAACATTCCCTTTTTTTCCATCGCTCTGATATCAGACCGGATTGTTACCTCTGAAAGCTGCAGCTCCCGGCTCAGTTCAGAAACCTTAACAGAACCAAACTCCTCGAGCTGATCCAGAATATATTTTTCTCTGTCCATCTTGCAGCCTCCTTTCTTTTTTCTTTCTTTTCAAATAATAATATAGATTTGCGCTTATTTTCAAGCACTTTCTTTCGTTTCCTTTCGTTACAAAAGAAATAAAAGAATTTCTTTTCATTTCTAAACATCATTGCCCCTTCCCGCCTTTTCCTGCTCCGGACACTTTTTATTGACTCTCATACGCTAAAGCTTTAAACTGAAAGAACTGACCTATCTCCATTCTTATAGGAAATAAAGGGCAGTCTATTTTTTAAATTATTTTGAAGCAATTCTGTTTTACTGTTTGATTCGCAGAAGCTGTAGAACAGGAAGAAGAAATCGGGAACGAAACTATGAAACATAAAAAAAATACAAAAAGTTTTGCCAGCCGCTGGGGCTTTATCCTTGCCTCTGTCGGCTCTGCTGTCGGAATGGCAAATGTCTGGGGCTTTCCCAACAAGCTGGGAAGCAACGGCGGAGGTGCCTTTCTTCTGATCTACCTGCTCTTTATTTTTATCTTTAGCTATGTAGGTCTGCCGGCAGAATTCGCACTGGGAAGACATTCCGGAACCGGAACCCTGGGTTCTTATGAAAACGCCTGGGCAACACGCGGCAAAAAGGCCGGCAAAGCCGGCGGTATTCTTGCCTGGCTCCCGCTTGCCGGCTCTATGTGTATTGCCATCGGCTATGCTGTCATTTTGACCTATATTCTGAAGGCTCTGGTTGATTCCTGCCTCGGCACTCTGATGAATACAGATACCGCCAGCTGGTTTGAAAGCTTTTCAGCCTCCTCTTACTCTGTTGTTCCTTATCACATCATTGTGGTTGTCGGAACTCTGTTCACCCTTTACCTGGGTGCCCAGAGTATAGAGAAAACAAATAAGATCATGATGCCTCTTTTCTTCATTATCTTTTTGATCCTGGCTATCCGCGTTGCTATGCTGCCGGGTGCTGCAAAAGGCTATATTTTCATGTTTACCCCTCGCTGGGAAGCTCTTTTGAATCCCATGATCTGGATCTGGGCGATGGGACAGGCCTTTTTCTCCCTTTCCGTTACCGGAAGCGGCATGATTGCCTATGGAGCCTACCTTTCAAAAGAAGAGGATGTCGTCGGATGTGCCAGACATACTGCCATTTTCGATACCATCGCAGCTGTGGTCGCAGCCCTGGTAATCATCCCAGCCTGCTTTTCCTATGGACTTGATGTCGGATCCGGTCCCAGCCTTCTCTTTGTTACTCTGCCGACGATTCTGCAGGATATTCCTTTGGGACGACTTTTTGCAATCATCCTTTATGTTGCCATGATCTTTGCCGGTGTCAGCTCCCTTCAAAATATGTTTGAAGCAGTTGCTGAGTCCCTGCTTTATAAATTTCCGAAGCTGAACCGTACGAGTGTACTCCTTATTCTCTGCGTGATCTGTCTCGGCTTCGGTCTGGGAATGGAACCCATCTCCAAATGGGGACCCTGGATGGATATTGTTTCGATCTATATCATTCCGATCGGCGCCACCCTGGGTGCGATTTCCTGGTTCTATATTATGAAGAAGGATGATCTTCTCGCTGCGATTAATACCGGCAGCAATAAGATCCGGGGAAAGCTTTGGTATTACCTGGGCCGATATATTTACGTGCCGCTGGCAGTGATTCTTTGCTGCGTTGCTCTTTTTATGCATGTTGCATTTTAATTATTTTTGAATTATTTGTTCATATATAAAGATTTAAAGACGAGACCTTCTGTTGGATTCTAAGCAGAAGGTCTCGTCTTTTTTCTATGACTTTAATTGATCGAAAGTTCTGCAAAAAATGGCTGGGAATGATTCTGCCGGATCTAAAACACGCTTTCGCTCTATATCGTATCGCCCTGGCGATACGATGCACGCGAGGCGTCATCGTGCAAAGCACGATCTAAAATGGCGCCGGAGTCCAAACGGTTTTTGATCCTGGGCAGAACATCCCAGCCGTTTGGCTTTAGCTGCCACATTTCGTCCCATAACCTGATTACTCTACATTTCTATTGTCACCTTTATTGTTTTGCTAGGTTGACAATATATCATTTCTAGCGTATCTTTGTAACGGTAGAAAAAGACAATACAGAAAGGATGTCAAACATGACCTTTGAAACTGTAAACGAGATGGCTTCGGCTATCATAGATGGATACCGGCTTAGTCTTGAGGATCCCATCTCTCTGTTTCTTGAAGCAGATCTGACAGAATTAAGAGCTGCCGCCAATAAGATCCGAGAGGAGCTCTGCGGCAATAAAGTAGACCTTTGCACGATTATCAGCGGCAGATCCGGACGCTGCAGTGAGAACTGCAAATTCTGTGCCCAATCGGCTCATCACCAGACTGCCTGTGAAGAATATGATCTTTTGGATGAGGATACGATTTTTGCTGCTGCCAAGGCAAATCAGGAGGAAAAGGTTGACCGCTTTTCCATCGTAAATTCCGGCTTCGGTCCGACAGATGAGGAATTTGAGAAAATCATTTCCGCCTTCGAGCGCATGGATCGGGAATTAGATATAGAACTCTGCTGCTCTCTCGGCTTTTTGACGGCTGAACAGCTTCACCGCCTTCATCTTGCCGGCGTCACCAGCATTCACTGCAATATCGAAACCTCCCGCAGATTCTTCCCGAATATCTGTACAACACACAGCTTTGAGCAAAAGCTGGAGAATATCAAAAGAGCAAAGGCAGAAGGGCTCTGCGTCTGTTCCGGCGGTATCATCGGCATGGGCGAGGATTGGGAAGACAGGATTGATATGGCTTTCACCCTTCAGGAATTGGGTGTTGCTTCCATCCCGATCAATTCCCTGATGCCCATCCCCGGTACTCCTCTGGAGAATCTGCCCAGACTGACCGAGGAAGATATCCTAAGAACCATTGCCATTTTCCGCTTCATTAACCCGACTGCGGATATCCGTCTTGCCGGAGGCCGGGCTCTTATGGAAGACAACGGCAGAAATTCTTTCAGCAGCGGTGCCAACGCCAGCATTACCGGAAATATGCTGACCACCAGCGGATCTACTATCAAAAGCGACCGACAAATGCTGCATGACCTGAAACTGGATACTGAGCCTGACTGGCTGCTGCCGGAGAATGAAAGATATGAGAACCATTTCCGCCTGACAAAACGCCATCCCGTTTCCGAAGAAACAAGAAAAAAAATGGAGCAGGTTCTGTAAGCTAGCTCGGGACGTGAAAGTATGTCGCTAAAGGGATCCGTCACTGGCGGAAGATCCTGCAAGCACGATTCTTTCTTGCAAGTATATTATTAAGCCAAGCTATGAAATGAGGAAACTAAAATGAAAGATAATAAAGTAAAATTTATGACCACAACTGCTCTAATGGCAGCCGTCATCTGTATTCTCGGTCCCCTGTCTGTTCCGATCGGACCGGTTCCGATCTCTCTGACAAACTTTGCCATTTACATTACCATGTATGTTCTGGGTACCAAAAGAGGAACGGTTGCTTTTCTGGTCTATCTGCTTCTCGGCCTTGTCGGTCTGCCTGTTTTTTCCGGATTTTCCGGAGGTCCCTGGAAGCTCTTTGGACCGACCGGCGGCTATCTGATCGGCTTTATTCCTATGGCTATTGTCATCGGCCTCTTTTTGAAAAAGCATTATAAGCAGAGAATTGCCTGCATTATTGTTATGGAAGCTGCAACCTGGATTGCTTATCTTCTGGGATCCGCCTGGCTGGCTGTCCAGTCAAATCTTTCCCTTTCCGCAGCCCTGGCAGCCGGCGTTCTTCCCTTCATTATTCTTGATCTGATCAAAATTGTGATCAGCTCCATTCTCGGACCGATCTTAAGGACAAGACTGGCACCCTTTACCGGAATTAACGAAGAGTAAGCCTTGCGAATCTAAGATTACTTTTCTTTGCAGAATTCTATACTACTGCAGGTGTGAGATATGCCGCAAAAGACACGCTTCATTTCCTACTCGCTGCAGGCGGCTTATTCGCGAAGACTACCGCAAAACTCGCGCTCCGCGCTCACTCAGGGCTACGCCCTTCGGCCCCTTGGGCACAGTGCTCCCGTCTTCGCTGCCAGCCTGCAGCTCCCTACGGAAGCCTCGCTACCGTCTTTTGCGTGCATATCATCACACTTTGCAGTAC
>CAVHNP010000063.1:0-14510 GCA_963637505.1 Prevotella sp. CAG:279 | reverse complement strand
CATGTTCCATGCACCTCTTGCTAAGCACTGGGGTTTTTCAACGGTTTTTGATCCTGGGCAGAACATCTCGGCCCTTTATGTGCTTTACGTATTGCGAATTTTCTTACGCTTCGTCGATTGCCTTACCAATATCCGTACGCATATACTTATTGTCGAATTCCACCCATTTTGTTGCCTCATAGGCATTTGCACGCGCTTCCTTCAAGGTCTTGCCGACTGCTGTGATTCCCAGTACACGGCCACCATTTGTGACGATCTCGCCCTTCTCGTTAAAGGCTGTTCCTGCATGGAAGCAGTAGTATCCATCCTTATCTTCGAATTTCTCGAGACCCTTGATGGGGAATCCTTTCTCATAAGAAACCGGATATCCTTTCGAAGCAAGTACAACGCAAACGCAGGCGTTGTCTTCAAACTGAAGGTCGATCTGATCCAGCTTGCCGTCAATGCAGGCTTCCATGACATCAACGATGTCATTTTTCATTCTCGGAAGTACAACCTGTGCCTCCGGATCTCCGAATCTGGCATTGTATTCCAGAACCTTGGGGCCGTCTTCTGTTAACATAAGTCCAAAGAAGATGACACCGGTAAAGGGTCTTCCCTCTGCTGCCATTGCATCAACGGTTGCCTGATAGATATACTTTTTGCAGAAAGCATCTACTTCTTCTGTATAGAAGGGAGTCGGGGAGAAATTACCCATTCCACCGGTATTCAGTCCCTTGTCTCCATCCTCGGCTCTCTTATGATCCTGGGCAGAGGACATGATCTTGATGGTTTTTCCGTCTACAAAGGAAAGAACGGAAACCTCACGGCCTGTCATAAATTCTTCGATTACCATCTGATTGCCGGCATCTCCGAACTTCTTATCTGCCATGATCTCCTTGGCGCCTGCTTTTGCTTCTTCCAGATCCTGACAGATCAGAACGCCTTTACCCAATGCAAGACCATCTGCCTTCAGAACAATGGGGAATTTGGCCTGTTCAAGGTAAGCAACTGCCTTCTCATAATCATCAAAGGTCTCATAGGCTGCTGTCGGAATATTGTATTTCTTCATCAATTCCTTTGAAAAAGCCTTGGATCCTTCAATGATCGCCGCATTCTTGCGGGGTCCGAATACACGCAGACCTTCTTTTTCAAATACATCTACAATACCGCCTACCAAAGGATCATCCATTCCGATGATGGTCAAATCGATTTCCTTTTCCTTTGCAAAAGCAAGCAGCTTGTCGAATTCCATTGCCTTGATCGGCACCAGCTCGGCGAGAGCTGCAATTCCCGCATTACCGGGAGCACAGTAAATCTTATCTACTTTCGGACTTTTTGCAACGCTGGTTACGATTGCATGCTCACGTCCGCCGCTTCCAACTACAAGAACTTTCATGGTTCTCTCCTATCCGGCTTTTTAAGCCATCGTTCTACTCTTAAAGCATCTTATCTGAACTCTGACGGGATCAGTCTTTGATCTTCGCAATCCCGTCTTCTACATAAACCTTATCATTTGCGATCAGGTCGATTGCCTTGGGAAGCAGGATCCATTCTGCCTCTTCCATGACTCTCTGCTGAAGACTCTTCGGCGTATCATCCTGTTTGATCTCTACTGCCTTTTGCAGGATGATGGGGCCGGTATCTGTTCCCTCATCTACAAAATGAACGGTTGCACCGGTTACCTTCACCCCTCTTGCCAGAGCGCCTTCATGCACCTTCAGGCCATAGTAGCCCTTTCCGCAGAAGGAGGGAATCAGGGAAGGATGTACATTGATAATTCTGTTCTTATACAGACGGATCATCTCTTCCGGAATTACCACTAAAAATCCTGCCAAAACAACAAGATCGATCTCTGCCTCCTGCAGGGCCTCGATCAGAGCCTTATGGAAAAGCTCGCGATTCTCATAAGCCTTGGGAGAAATGACCCTATTACTGATCCCTGCCTTTTCGGCACGTTCTAAGGCATAGACACCGGCATTATTCGAGATCACCAGGGAGATTTTTGCATTGGTGATTCTGCCATCAGCGACAGAATCAATGATCGCCTGAAGATTTGTTCCGCCTCCGGAAACCAAAACTGCTACGTTTAGCATAAGGTTACTCCTTTTTCTCCATCCTCAATTCGTCCGACTACAAAGGCCTTCTCGCCAGCTGCTTCGATTGCGGAAACCGCTGCATCTACATCCTTCGGATCCAGGGCAAGAATCATGCCGATACCCATGTTGTAGGTATTGTACATCATCTCTTCGGCAACGTTTCCTTCCTTTGCCATAAGCTTGAAGATCGGTGGAACCTCATAGGAATCCTTCTCTACGACTGCTCTCTTGCCATCCGGAAGCATACGGGGAATATTCTCGTAGAAACCGCCGCCGGTGATATGGCTGCAGCCCTTGATGGTTACGCCGCTCTCACGTACGCTGCGAAGTGCTTTCACGTAAATCTTGGTCGGTGCCAGCAAAACCTCTCCCAGAGTTGCGCCCAGCTCTTCTCTGTAAGTTGTGAGGGAAGCCTTTGTCATCGGGAAGATCTTTCTGACAAGGGAGAAACCGTTGCTGTGTACACCGGAGGAAGCAATACCAACCAGTACATCTCCTGCTGCGATATCCTTGCCTGTGATCAGATCCTTCTGATCTACTACACCAACTGCAAAGCCGGCCAGGTCATATTCATCTTCCGGATAGAAACCGGGCATCTCTGCTGTCTCACCACCGATCAGTGCGGCATCAGACTGTACGCAGCCTTCTGCAACACCGGAAACGATCGTTGCGATCTTCTCCGGATCGTTCTTGCCGCAGGCAATGTAATCCAGGAAGAAAAGTGGTTCGCCGCCTGCGCAGGCAATATCATTTACACACATGGCAACACAGTCGATACCGATCGTATCGTGCTTATCGAGAAGGAAAGCCAGCTTCAGCTTTGTACCTACTCCGTCTGTACCGGATACCAGAGTCGGGTGCTCCATATCCTTGAATTTGTCAGCGGAAAATGCACCGGAAAATCCGCCAAGGCCGCCCAGTACCTCGGGACGCATTGTGCGCTGTACGTACTTTTTCATCAGCTCAACTGACTTGTAGCCTGCCTCAATATCTACTCCAGCATTCTTGTAATCCATAGTTTCCTCCCTTATTTTGCGTAATCCTTACGTCCGACTTCTTTTAATTTGGCATCCTTTGCCACAACTTCATTTTTCATATTTTCGGAATATGCCTTCAGCTTTGCAAGCAGCTCCGGATCAGAAGTTGCTAGAATCTTTGCAGCCAGAATACCGGCATTTTTTCCGCCATTTATAGCTACGGTTGCTACCGGAATACCCGAAGGCATCTGTACGATAGAATACAGAGAATCCACTCCTCCGAGATCTGATGTTTTCATCGGGATACCAATGACCGGCATCGGGAAAAGCGCTGCACACATTCCCGGCAGATGAGCTGCCTTGCCTGCTCCGGCAATGATCACTTTTATTCCCTTCTCTTCTGCTGATTTTGCCCAGTCAAAAAAGATATCCGGTTCTCTGTGCGCCGAGATGATGGTCATCTCATAGTCGATCCCGAACTGGTCAAGAACATCAGCTGCCTGATTCATGATCGCAAGATCAGAATCACTTCCCATAACAATACCAACTTCAGCCATAATTTTTCTCCTTTTACTGTAGTTATCTTAAATTCCCTCGAGAGGGATATTTAATTCTTCTGTACCGGGCAAAACAAATCTGCCATCCCTGATCAGATCGATCCTGCTTCCATCCTCTTTCAGCACCTCAATACAAGCCAGCTCTTCAAAAGGAAGGGTAATATCCGTGTGGCAGTTAAAGTATGCCTTCGAAGGATCCTCTTCCCGCAGATCCGCGTATCGGTTGGATCTGGCCACGATCTTCTTCCCGTCCGGATTATAGGTGATCATATCCTCCTGATGAGAATAACAGGTATCACCCAGAGCAAAATGCGGTCCTGTCTTTTCCGCGATCAGAATCGGCAGCTTATCCGCTATATCGTAGTCTTTTCCCATGCGATAGGCCGTCGTATTGGTTCCGATTGCAAATTCTCCCAGGGGAAGAAAGGCATGATCATATAAGACATTGGAACGAAAATACTTTTTGTTTTCTTCCTCGTCCTCGAAATTCGACAGACTATACTCTGTCACAATACCATCTTTGATCAGAATCTTCAAATCTCTGTATTCGAGTCCGTTCAGATAGACCTTCGATACATGAAGAAGACCTTCCGTTCCTTCCAGAACCGGAGAGGTGAAAACCTCACCCACGGGAATATTGACATCAGCCACACAGTTTTCAAAGATCGTTTCCGATGAAGGATCTTCCAGCTTCCAGAGCTGAACCGTGATATCTGTCTGATTCTCGCCCTTTCCCTTAACATGGACTGCCCTGCCCTGATCTAAGGCATCGATCAGTTTCTGCTGGATCCTTTGATATTTCTCGTAATCGAGGGTATTGATCTCCGCCGTCTTGCGGAAGATCTCCTCAAAGTCCGGTCCGATCGAGGGAATCGGATAAGCAATGATCGTAAAGCTTCTCTGATCTCCCGGAATATAAGTATTGGTTATTCTGCCGGACTCCTGGGTCTGATAAACCCGAAGTTCCTGCTGCTTCTCGCTGAACTGAGACCTTTCTTCCTTCATTTCGGGAACAAAGGGAATCTCACCGAAGACCTCTACCACCGCGGGACCGGCGAATTCCAAGGCTTCTTTTTTGTATTTCTCATAGGCAACCTTGAGCGTCTCCAGCCTTCTCTTTACCAAGGCTTTATCCAGATAAAGGCTTTGATCGTTCGCATGATCAAAATCATACTGGGGATTCGGCGAAAGACTGCAAAAGCCGATCCGAAGGCTGCCGTTTCTGCTGAAGGATGTAGGCGAAGCCCTGTATATGGTCACATCCAGACCCATCTTTTCAAAATTCCGGATGGCTGCCCGGATCATTCTTTCGAAGCCGATATTGTAACGGATATTGACCGTTTTCTTCTTGGAAAGGTCAATCCCGGCCAGCTCAAAGCCCTTCCGGTATCCCTCTGTATAGGTATCCGCCATTTTCTGAATCATTTCTTCGGAAAAACCGTTCAGAAATTCTGCCAGCTCTATCTCTGTATCGGAAATGTATTCTCCAAACTCATAGAGATAGGAGAGATCCTCCAGATCCGCCTGCATGATAATGTCTTTGGCAAAGCTAAGGGAAGGATCCACCGTATTCCTTACACTTTGCTCACTGAAAATCTCACTGTAGTCGTGATAAAACCAATAGATGGCATCCTTTACGCTTTCCAGAGAAGGAAGCTGCTCCTCGAAAAGGCAGGCAATCTGAAGAAAGAGCTCCGAAAAGATCACAAGCTGTTCAAATCTGCCTTCAAAGCTATAGACGATCGAACCTCTCAGTTCTGCATAAAGAAAGGAAAGGATCGGTCCGTATTCTCCCAGCTTCTCTTCTGCATAAAGCGGTTCCGCAAAGCTCTTATCATAGCCCTCTTTACCGGGAAGAATGTCCTGATACAGCTTTTGGTTCTCCTCTTTCTTCTCGACCAGACTGAGTTTCTTCCAGTCTCCGCTCAGCTTCTCATCAAAAAGCTGATAGCAAAGTAAAAGGAAGGAAGAAACAGAAGAAAAATACTCCTGATAAGCGGAAAAGGAAATGCCCTCTTCCGCGATCTGTCTGATTCTCCCTCTTGCCAGTTCAAAGCGTTCGATCAGATAATCATTTTCTTTTTCAAATAATTCCTGATAATCCATCTGTAAAATTATATCCTCTTCTCTTATCTAGTTTGGAAAGGCTCTCTTAAAGTATCTTACTTTTTAAAAAATTCCGATCAGCAGTATGATCAGCCAAAGGAAAACGGCCAAAGAACAGATCCATAAGCCGGCTCTGGGCAGCCTCAGATCTACATCCGCCACATTTCTCTCGCCTACCGCAAGGATGGCTCCGAAAAAGGCAAGAAAGGCAGAACTCATTCCCGCGCCGCCTGCCGTATAATCCGCAGCATCTCCTGTCATTGCTGCATAATAAATCAAAAGAGGGAGAAAAGCCAGAGCGATCAGACCCAGGATCAGGGCAAAGAGACCGTTGACTGAAAATTTCTTTTTCCCGAACTCAAGGGAATAAGATGCCTTCTCCTTTTTTTGATTGTGTTTAAATTTGTCACTTTTTTTCTTTAATATTGCCATTATAAATTAATCTGCCATAGTAGAGTATTACAAAAATCCCATATCCGATCAGGCCACCCAGCGTATTCATCATGATATCATCCACATCGAAGATCCCAACCTTAAAGGTCAGCTGGATCAATTCGATGCAAAGACTTACGTCAAAACTTAAGAAAGTAACCAGAATCCCCGAGCGGAACTTTCTGGAAAAGGCCGGCAAAAGCATGCCGAAGGGCAAAAAGCCGATCACATTTCCGGCCAGGTTGCTGATGACCTTACCGATTCCTATCTGTTTTCTGTATACCCAGAATCTTCTGATCTCCGCAAAGGGAATCAGGTTATATCTGTAACTGCGATTGGCCATTGTTCGATCATATTCTTCATAGAAGATCAAAAGATAGATCAAAAGGGCAAGATAGATCAGAAAACAAACCAGACAGAAAAATTTAATCAGCTTTTTTCTGTCTATTTTCAAGGATTATTTTACTCCGTATTCATCATAGTAAGCATCGATCGCTGCCTTGATCGTATCATCGATCACGACTTTTCCCTTATAAGGTCTGTTATAAAGATGCTCAACTACTTCTGCCATTGTTACGATTGCTGTTGTTTTCAGACCGTAATTCTCCTGAATCTCTGTCAGGGCAGACTTTTCTCCCTGTCCTCTTTCCATACGGTCAACAGAAACAACCAGACCTAATACCTCTACGTCACCCTGTGCCTTGATGATCGGCATGGTTTCCTTAATGGAAGTTCCGGCTGTTGTTACATCCTCGATGATGATCACCTTATCTCCGTCTGAGATCGGAGAACCAAGGAGAATACCGGTATCTCCATGATCCTTTACTTCCTTACGGTTCGAGCAGTAACGGATATCTGCACCGTATTCTTCTTCCATTGCAATGCTTGCCGCAACTGAAAGGGGAATGCCCTTGTAAGCCGGTCCGAACAGGATATCAAAGTCAGTGCCAAAGCAATCCTTGATCGCACGTGCATAGTATTTGCCCAGTCTTTTCAGCTGGCCGCCGCTTCTGTAAAAGCCGGTGTTAATGAAAAAGGGAGTCTTTCTTCCGCTCTTTGTTACAAAGTCGCCGAATTTCAGTACGCCGCAGTCTACCATGAATTCAATAAATTCTTCCTTATATCTTTCCATTTTATTATTCTCCTATTTGTCTTTTCTGCTTCCTTTTGCCCTCTGCCGGGCGAAAAAGAGATGACATGCTACTTCCTTACATGGCTGCTCCGATCAGTTCTGTGATGTCATCGATCTGATTTTCCTTCAGGTACTGCTCGATTCCTTCGGCAACTTCCTGGGCCGCAAAGGGATTATGGAAGCTTGCTGTACCGACCGCAACCATCGTTGCTCCTGCCAGGATCATTTCGATCGCATCTTCCGCAGTGGAAATGCCGCCCATTCCGATGATCGGAAGCTTGATTGCATGAAAAACATCATAACACATTCTGACTGCAATGGGATGCACGGCCGGACCTGACATACCGCCTGTTTTGTTGGCGAGAAGGATCTTTCGGCTTTTGGTATCGATCTTCATGCCGGTCAGGGTGTTGATCAAGGACACACCGTCTGCTCCGCCGGCTTCTACTGCCCTGGCAATCTCTGTAATATCCGTCACATTCGGCGTCAGCTTCATGATAACCGGCTGAGCCGCACGTTTTTTTACTTCCTTTGTAACAAGCTCTGCCATCTTTGGATCTGTACCAAAGGTAATGCCACCTTCCTTGACATTGGGACAGGAAATATTGATCTCCAGAAGATCTACATCCTTCTCCTCTGCCAGGCGCTCTACGACGGCTGTATATTCTTCGATCGAATGACCGCAGACATTGACGATCACCCTGGTATCATAATCTTTTAAGAAGGGCAGATCCCTCTTCAGGAAGACATCAATGCCCGGATTCTGCAGACCGATGGCATTCAGCATGCCGCCATAGGTTTCTGCCACACGGGGAACTTCATTGCCTGCCCAAGGCTTATCGGCAACACCCTTTGTGGTAACCGCACCTAATTTATTCAGATCCACAAACTTTGAAAATTCCATGCCGGATCCAAAGGTGCCGGAGGCAGTTGTAACCGGATTTTTCATTTTGACTCCGGCAAAGGTAACTTCTGTATTCATTACAATTCCACCTCTCTTGCTTCAAATACCGGTCCTTCTACGCAGACACGGGCGTTATTGACCTGGGAATGTTCATCCTTCTCCTTTGTCTTACAGACACAGGCCAGGCAGGCTCCGATCCCGCAGGCCATTCTCTGCTCCAGGGAAAGATAGCCCGGAAGCTCCCACTCTATCGCCAGTTCCTTCAGTCCTCTCAGCATCGGTGTCGGACCGCAGGAATAAATCACATCTCCTTCTAATTCTCCCAGACGAATGGCATCTACTACCGTTCCATGAATTCCGACACTTCCGTCATCCGTGGAAATGATCAGCTTTCCGTACTTCTGGAATTCATCTGCGAGAAAGAGTTCATTGTTCCGGTAACCGAGAACAAACTGTACTTCTTTTCCCTGGGCCGCAAGCTCTTTTCCGAGTTCTAACATCGGCGGGACGCCGATTCCGCCACCGACCAGGATGGGATGCTCTCCCTTTAGCTCATAGCCGTTTCCCAAGGGTCCCAGAATATCTACCTTATCTCCGCTCTTTAAAGCAGAAAACTCAGCTGTTCCGGCAGCTTCGGCGGTTACCCTGTAAACCAGTCGGATTCTTCCCTTTTCCTTGTCGATTCCGCAAAGGGAGATGGGTCTGGGAAGAAGCTTTGCTGCATTTTTGGTATAGACATTTACAAACTGACCAGCCTTGGCTTCTTCGGCGATCTCGTCTGCCTGAAGGAGGAGATCATAGATTCCCTCTGCCAGGCAGCCTTGGCTGATTACTTCTGCACTCTTTTTTATCATCTTTTATCACCTGTACTGATTGATATCAGCGATCATATCTTCTGTTGCCTTCCGGCTTGCCTCTGCAAAATTCTCTGCTCCGTAGGAAGCATAGGCTTCCTTTGTATAAGCACAGATGATGCCTCTGGAGGAATTGATGATCGCACCAAGTCCGTCTTTATTGAAGTAGGCTGCAAGATCTTCGGCTTTTCCGCCCTGGGCACCATAGCCCGGAACCAAAATAAAGGTCTTCGGCATTACCTTACGCAGGTAAGCGCCCATTTCCGGATAAGTAGCACCTACAACAGCTCCGACTTTACTATAATCAGAACCCATGCAGGTCTTGCCCCACTCATCTACCTTCTCTGCAACGTGCTCATACAGGGGCTTTCCGTCGATCAGACGATCCTGGAATTCTCCGCTGGAAGGATTGGAGGTCTTAACCAGAACGAAGATGCCCTTATTGTTTTCTCTGCAGACCTTCATAAAGGGTTCGATTCCATCTGTTCCAAGGTAAGGATTCACCGTAGCAAAATCCTCTTTGAAGGGCTCATAGCTCTTGGAACCGATCTGAATCCTGCCGAGGTGGCCTGTCGCATAGGCCGCAGAGGTAGATCCGATATCTCCTCTCTTTACATCACCGATCACGACCAGTCCTTTTTCCTTACAATAGGCTACTGTCTTCTCATAAGCAGCCATACCCGGCACACCAAACTGCTCATACATAGCGATCTGCGGTTTTACTGCCGGAATCAGGTCATAGACTGCATCTACGATTCCCTTATTGAACTGCCAGATTGCCTCTGCAGCTCCTTCCAATGTTTCTCCGTATTCTTCAAATGCTTTCTTCTGGATGTGCTCCGGCACATAGGAAAGCATGGGGTCAAGTCCTACTACAACGGGTGCATTTTTCTTCTGAATTTCTTCAATAAGCTGATCAATCATTGCTCTACCCTCATTTTCGTAAATCTAAGTCTTCATCTATCCACAGAAGGCTTCCTCAGCGCAGACTCCGCCTTCTACTCAATCAAATATTTTAGCACAGGCAGTAAGGATGGCTCAACCGTTTCCGCCAACTTCTTTTTAAAGCCTGCCATATACCTCCAAAGGTACATAGGCCTTGATCTGAATGCCCTCCGGCGTATATTCTTCCGAAAGGAGGCTGCCGTATTCCCGGATCTGGGCCAAAAGGGAAGCCTTGCTGTAAGGAAGGAGTCTTTCCACCAGCACCTGCTCCTCTGTCAAAAGATCCTCCAGGGCCTTTTTGATCTCCTCGATGCCCCTGCCCTGCTTGACTGCCGCATAGATCACCTTCTCTGCCTCCGGATCATGAAGGTCTGCATTTTCTGCCTCACCTTCTTCTTCCAGAAGATCCATCTTATTAAAGATCGTGATGCTTTTCTTTTGATCGGCTCCAAGCTCCTTCAGTGTCTCATAAACCACCCGCATTTCTTCTTCCACGTTCGGATTATGGGCATCTGCGACATGAATCAGATAATCCGCATAGCTTGCCTCTTCCAGAGTACTCTTGAAGGCCTCGATCAAATGATGGGGAAGCTTATTGATAAAGCCAACCGTATCCGTCAGAAGGA
This sequence comes from Prevotella sp. CAG:279, assembly GCA_963637505.1. Classification (GTDB taxonomy): domain Bacteria; phylum Bacillota; class Clostridia; order Lachnospirales; family Lachnospiraceae; genus RUG14243. The sequence goes on along the minus strand of CAVHNP010000063.1, from coordinate 3,899 downwards.
TATTCTGGCCACTGGGCAGCTCTAAGACCCTGGTTGTCGGATCCAGTGTTGCAAAAAGCTTATCCTCTTCTAAGACCTGTGCATCGGTCAGCGTATTCAACAGGGTGGACTTTCCGGCGTTTGTATAGCCGACAATTGCAGCTGTTTTCAAAGCCGAGCCCCTTCTTTTTTCCCGCAGAAGGTCTCTGTGCCTTTCGATCTCCTCCAGCTCCTTTTTCAGATTGGTGATCCTGCTGCGAATGGCACGGCGATCCATCTCCAGCTTTTTCTCTCCCGGCCCCCTGGTACCGATACCGCCTCCCAGTCTGGACAGGCTGGTTCCAAGTCCCGTCAGATGGGTCGCCAGATATTTCTGCTGGGCAAGTTCTACCTGAACCTTACCCTCGGCAGAGCTTGCTCTCGCCGCAAAAATATCCAGGATCAGCAGGGTTCTGTCCATAACCTTGGTATTTAAGACCTCCCTTAGGTTTCTGATCTGAGCAGGTGAAAGCTCATCGTCACAGATGATTCCGCTTGCCCCTGTTGTTTCGATCAGATCCAGGATCTCTTCTACCTTGCCGCTGCCGACATAGGTCGCCGGATGAATTCTTTCCCTTGCCTGGATTACATATCCTAAGGTATCTGCCCCTGCGGTCTTCGCCAGCTCCTCCAGCTCAAAAAGGGATTCCCTTGCCTCGTCGCTGTCTCCGAGGGCGACTCCGACAAGGATCACGCCTTCTTTCTCTTTTTCCGTCACAATCAGTTCTGCCAAATCCTGCTCCTCTTCTCTGAAATTCCTAATATAAGTGTGTATCTGCGCATCTCCGTGCTTTTTTATCGTATAGAAACGAAGTTTCCTATACGATAAAAAAGAAAGTCTGTATGCAACCTTTCTGACTCCCTTGTCAGCTTTTGCTGTATACAGACTTTTTCTTAAAATTCAAACACTTCTTTGATACTTTCATAATGAAGGAAGATTCCCTCTTTTGCAAATTGCTCGATCTCCTCTTTGGAAGCGATCATGTAACCGTCGATTTCCTTTTCCTGAAAATCAAGATCTTCTTCTTTAAAATCAAGGATAAAGCGATATACGTCTACAAAGTAGTTATCTCCTTCTCCCGGATTCTCCCGGTGATAGGAAAAGACATAACCGCCTTCTACCGCAGAAACATCCAGTCCGGTTTCCTCGAGGACTTCACGGTTTACTGCCTCTCTGGAACTTTCTCCCGCCATAACGCCGCCGCCGGAAACTTCCCACCAACCTGCTGCCCAGGCCTTGGTCATGACACGCTTTGTAATAAGAAAGGTATGATCCGGTCTGGCGATCACACCGAGCACCGTCAGATGGTATTCATCATCTGCCAGACACCAATCATTCTTTTTCATGGTGCGACCGGTAAGCTTTTTGTTTTTATCATAAATATCCCAATATTCCATCTTCGATTACCTCGTCTCCAGGAAAGTATTTTCTCTGTCTGCTTCCTTGTCATTCGGATAGGAAGCCAGATAAGTCTCCATCGCGGCCTTTGCCTTATCCCAGTCTCCTTCCTTTTCATAAAGGACGATCTGAACCCGGCTCAGCTCCTGCTTGTATTCCGAATCCTCTGCCTGCAGTCCTGCTTCCACCAGAGAAAGGGCCTTGTCATATGCTTCCTGACTCTCATAAATGCTGATCAGCTCCAGCCTTGCCTTCTCGGATCCGGCATCCAGAGCCTGCTGCAGATAGGAAAGTGCCTCGTCTTCATTGCCAAGATAGTAGTTGATCTGTCCCTTAGCACAAAGACCGGATGCTCCCTTTCCGGCAAGATCCAAAGCTGTATTCAGATAGCTTTTCCCCTCTTCACCGTAACCGGCTGCATCCAGATTCTGGTAGATCTGAATATAGAGGTCGTAATTCTTCTTATCCTTTGCGAGCGCCTCTGTGTAATCCGCATCTGCAGATTCCTTGCTGCCCTCATTCAGGTAAATGGTTCCCCTCAAATAATAAGGTTCCCAAGCTTTCTTATTATAAGCTATCATGGCAGTATAGGCGGAAAGTGCATCTCCCGTCTCTCCTGCATTGTAAAGGGCTGCTGCCCGGTAATAGGCAATATCCAGATCCAGGTCGTCCAGACCGCCATAGGACTGATTCAAAGCAATCTGAAACATTTCTGCCGCTTCTTTATATCTGCCCATTTCCATCAGATCGATCGCCTGCTGTCGGTATTCTGCTTCTTTTTCCTTATCTCCGGAAGCCCCGCATCCCGCAAGAACAAGTATCATGAAAAGAAATAGAAGGATCGAAATCCCCTTGCGTTTCAATTTATGTAAACCTCCCTTTTCTTCTTACACTTGACCTGCCATATTAAGGCAGGATATAGTTAAGTATAACGTCTTCTGCTTTTGTTGACAAGATTACAAAATCATTCCAAACCAAGAGGTAAAAAACATGAAAAGCGAAATCAAAGATATCAGCCTTGCCGAATCCGGCAATCACAAAATCAGCTGGGTAAAGAAAAACTGTCCTCTTCTCCGTTCCCTGGAAGAAGATTTCAGCAAGGAAAAGCCCTTTGAGGGAATCCGCATTGCCCTTTCCATCCATCTGGAAGCAAAAACAGCCTATCTCTGCAAGGTACTTGCAGCCGGTGGTGCAGATATGTATATCACAGGCTCCAATCCCCTTTCCACACAGGACGATGTCGCTGCTGCTCTCGCCGCAGAAGGCATGAATGTATTCGCCTGGTATAATTCTAGCGATGAAGAATATAACCACCATATCAGCTGTGTGCTGGAGGCAGACCCGCAGATCATCATCGACGACGGCGGCGACCTTGTTCATATGATGCACACGAAATATCCGGAAAAGATCTCAAATGTCATTGGCGGCTGCGAAGAAACAACCACCGGTGTTATCCGCCTCAAGGCCATGGATGCTGCCGGAGAACTGAAATTCCCTATGGTACTGGTCAACAATGCTGACTGCAAGCACCTTTTTGATAACCGTTACGGAACTGGCCAGTCTGTCTGGGACGGTATTAACAGAACGACCAATCTGATCGTTGCAGGCAAAATGGTTGTTGTTGCCGGCTACGGCTGGTGCGGCAAGGGTGTTGCCATGAGAGCAAAGGCTCTCGGTGCCCGTGTTATCATCACCGAGATCGATCCGATCAAGGCAATCGAGGCTGTTATGGATGGCTATGATGTAATGCCCATGCATGAAGCCGCAAAGGTCGGTGATTTCTTTGTTACCGTTACCGGCTGCAACAAGGTTATTTCAGAGGAAGATTTTAAGGTCATGAAGAATGGTGCTATTCTCTGCAATGCCGGACATTTTGACTGCGAGGTAGACATGGCCCGCCTCCGTGAGATCGCCACTGATATCTCAGAAGAGCGCCATAATATCATGGGTTATACCATCGAAGAAGGCCGCCGGATCTATGTTCTGGCAGAAGGCCGTCTGGTAAATCTGGCTGCCGGCGACGGACATCCCGCCGAGATCATGGATATGAGCTTTGCCATCCAGGCCCTCAGTGCCAAGTATCTGGCTGAGCATGCTAAGGAATTAAAGAGAAAGCTGATCGACGTGCCGAAGGAAGTTGACAATGAGGTTGCTGTCAGAAAGCTTCGTTTCCTTGGAAAGGATCTAGATGTGCTGACTCCGGAGCAGGAAGCTTATTTGAATCAGGGACTTTAAGACAAAAGGCCGAAAATGATTCTGTCGGATCATTCTCGGCCCTTTATAGCTGCAAGTGACAATTTACTTAAATATCCGTTTTCCTCATCCGGATTATGAAAACAAACTATCTTCATTGTACTGCCCCGACTTTTTTTACAGCTAAATCGAGTTCCAGGTCGTGATGAATGCTGATAAGGGAGATATCCTTTTGCTTTTTGATGTCCAGATGCACGGTCACCATATCAATAATGGTATGGCTCCCGTT
>CAVHNP010000062.1:0-14549 GCA_963637505.1 Prevotella sp. CAG:279 | reverse complement strand
CTATAACTGTTATGAAGTGACCTCCTGTCAAGAGTAAATCTCGAGAAAATCACCACAACTTTTCCTTTCTTAAATTTTAACACTGGATACAGAGACAGGACCTCAGAACTAACAGTCCCCGGCCTTGGCCACTCTGTTATACGTGGATTGGTTACCAACAGGTCAATGGTCCGCCGTGAATCTTGCTGTCTCTAGGCGTGAATCAAAATATATAAATATAATGTCAACAGAGTTACATCGCAAATAATTCGGACCTAAGAATGTTTCAAGGCCCTGCCTCTGTATCCAGTGTCTGTATTGTTTTGCAGATGAAATCTGCCTCTATCAGTTTCATCTGCTTGATTGCCTCTTATGATATTTAGATGTTTCTGTCACAGGCCTTGCCGCCAAGCGGTGCGAAGCAGCCTTGACCGAAACAGCAGAATATCATATTTACGAAATATTTTCTGTAGCCATTCCCCATATGAAACATGCAAGTTCTCTTGCTATTGCGGTAGTCGCTACATTTCGATTGATTCCTTTCCTTAATGTCATCTTATAGAAACGTCTTCGAAGTCTTTCATTGGCTTTATCTGCATATGCTATTACTTCTGCCGAGCATCCCTTTTGACGTTCTTTCAAGGCCACCGATTTATGTCCGATAGTCCCTCTCGTATAACTCTGAGCAGCCTCCACCATAAGTCGTCTCAAATGACTATTGCCTGCTTTGGTAATGCCGTACCTCTTGATACTATCTCCGCTTGAATTCTCACTTGGAACCAATCCCAGGAATCCTGCGAACTTAGGTGCTTTTTCAAATCTATCAAAATCGCCGATCTCCACGATCATTGATAATGCTGTATGAGTTTTGATTCCTAAAAAACATCCCATGTTTTTAACTTTTTCTTTGTACTTTTCACCTGATGCAAGCTCTTCAATTCTCATGTCTAAACGTTCTATCTTTTCTGTAAGATATTCATAAGTGATAAGATATTCAGAGAGCGTTTCCTTATTTAAACCCGTTAATTCAAGAGACCTAAGCCATTTCATATGAGCCATAGTCCAGTAGCTTTTACCGCCTTCAAATTTCTTTCCCTGACGTAAGACAAACGCTAGTATCTGCTGTTTGGTTTTCTTAAGCATGACCTTTTGATCATCACGCATTCTGATATATTCTTTTATGGAATTATCTTCATCATCAGGAACATAGACCTCGCTATAAGTATGAAAAGCCAAACATCTGGCGATGTTAGCAGCATCTCTTTTATCCGTTTTAACATGGCTTGTATTCGTTATAGCCATTGTTGTCGGGGCAAGGATCTTGCAATCAACTTCGTGGTCTCTTAGCTGGTGATAAAGAGAATATCCCAGGCATCCTGCCTCATATCCGCAGACAAATGTGACCTCACCTTCATATCTGTCACGCACCGATTCCATATATTTAAGAACCAGCTTGTAATCTGATGGTATTGTCTGCCTGAACTCAACCTTATCGGTATCGTAACTATAACAGCATAAAGTGTAACTTTCCTTATGGACATCCATTCCAACGTAAACTATAGTATTCATATGTGGCCTCCTATTGTATGCGGTAATCCCTGTTACCATTAATCTTGACTAATTAATAGATTACAGGTAAATCCACGAAACTACAATCTGGAGGTCACTTCATATTGTCTCTGTCTCTACCAGCAAAAGGCTGAGAATGATCCAGCAGAATCATTCTCAGCCTTTTGTATCTCAGCTATCCATATTTTTTCAGTAATTACTGTACCTTGCCATTCACGATTTTCTTTCCGGCATAAGTTCCGGTATAGGAGAAGTTCACCTTCCCTTTCTGTACGAACCAGGTGCTTCCGCCATAATCACAAAAGCCGGTGGCATTCCAGTTCAATACTCCCTTCTGTACATAGTACCAGTCATTTCCATGGCGGCAGAGTCCTGTATAGCTGAAGTCTACCTTTCCATTCTTCACGTAGAACCAGCCATGCTCATTTTGGGCAAGACCGGTATAAGACCAATCAAGCCTTCCATTCCTTACACAGTACCAGATTCCCTTTCCGTTTACCTGGGCAAGTGTAGAATACGTCCAATCGATGCTGCCGTTATGAACATAATACCAGTCCTTTCCATACTGGCAAAGGCCACTGTAATTCCAGTTCAGTACTCCCTTCTGCACATAAAACCAGCCATTTCCATATTTGCAAAGCCCTGTATAATTCCTGTTTAGTACGCCCTTTTCTACATAATACCAGGTACCCTTATTGTTCACCTGAGCCAGACCGGTGTAATCCCTATTCAGCCGGCCTTTTTCTACATAATACCAAACGCCCTTATTATTCACCTGAGCCAGGCCGGTGTAATTCCAGTTTAATTTGCCTTTTTCTACGTAATACCAGGCGCCATTATACTGCACAAGGCCGGTATAGCTAAAGTCTACCTTGCCGTTCTTGTCGATATACCACCAGCCTGCACCATTCTGTCCGAGTGTCGGTCCTGTTGTCAGCTTGCCTTTTACAATGTTGTACCAACTGCCTTCCAGCTGCAGCACGCTTGTCTTTGAGAAATTAACCGTGCCTCTTTCCACATACCAGCTTCCATACTCGTTTGTCGCAAGACCGGTATAGCTTCTGACGATCTTGCCGTTTACGAGGTATTCCCAGTCACCATACTCATTCTGTTTTAAACCGCTATACGCTTTTTTTCCGCCTATATATACGGTTGGCAGAGTAGTAAAACCGTAGAGAACGTTTTCCTGAAGCACGCTCCATTCTGCCTGGCTTCCCGAGAAATAAATGTTTTTCAAATTGCTGCAGCCTTCAAAGGCACCCTCACCCACACCGGTTACACTGGATGGGATGCTCATGCTTGTTAAACTGCTGCAATCCTTGAAAGCATACTCCCATATGCTTACCACTCCATCCGGGATATCTATGCTCTTTAAGCTTCTGCAGCCCTCGAAGGTAGAGGTTCGAATGATAATTACGCCTTGCGGGATATTTACACTGCTTAAGCTCCTGCAGCCATTAAATACACCTGTTCCGAGCTCTGTCACACTGTTCGGAAGGCTTACACTGCTTAAGCTGCTGCAGCCGTCAAATGCCCAGGACAAGATGCTTGTCAGGCTCTTCGGAAGAGTTATGCTGCTTAAACTGCTGCATTCAGTGAAGGCCCCGGCTCCTATGCTTGTTACTCCTTCCGATAGAATGACCTTTTTGATATCGGAGGCATAAGATCTCCAGGGAGCTTCATAGAGATCATCCTCCATCTTTCCGCTGCCGCTGATCGTAAGGGTTCCATTATGATCCAGTATCCAGGTCAGATTCTCTCCACAGCTGCCGGAAGCAAGCGTATCACTTGCAGTCGCAGAAAGCAGAGTATTGTTTTCCTCTGCGATTTCCATCTCATTTTCTGCATCCCCACTTTCTTCTTTTACTTTGCTGCCATTGGCGTCAGTTTCTACCGTAGCAACATTATCAGCAGCTGTAAGCTCCTCTGCATAGACTCCCAGTGGCTGACAGAACATCAAAGCCGCCAGGGTCAGAGCCAATCCACCTTTCATTTTTTCCCACCGAATCATACTTCTACTTTTCTCCTTCTACAGCTCCATTGCTGCCATAAATCCCTCTTCTACTGCATCAAAGATTTTCCTTGCCCTCCTGCAGTCACCGATCTCTGTATAGGAAATGCCTGCCTTGTTAAGCATAGCCTTCAAGGCATCTGTCGGATTTGCCTTCATACCAAGGGCATTTACCACAGTATCTGCTTCCAGCTCCCTGATCTGACCGTCTGCACTTTCTACCTTTACTTTTCCGTCCTCAATGCTGAGGCATTTGGTATCCAGATAGGTCTCGATCTCATCCAATCCGGCAATCAGCTGGCCTACCTTATGCTTATGCAGGCGGTAGGCATCCGGAGCAAGTTCGTTTCTCATCTCAATAATAATAACTTTTCTTCCCTGCTTTGCCAAGTGAATCGCAGTTTCTGCACCAACCAGACCACCGCCGAGCATGATCACCCTTTCTCCGATCTCAGCTTCCGGCTTATAGGCCTCCATTGCCTGCAGGCTGCTTTCGATGCCCGGAATAGCAGGATAAAGGGGCGAAGACCCGATTGCCAGAATCACATGATCAAAGCCCGGCAGATCTTCTTCTGTCACTTCTTTGTTATATTCTACAAGGATTGCCCGGTTTCTGACTTCTGCTGCCATAGAATCCGCAAGTCCCTTCAGATCATACTTATCCTTGTCATCCTGGGCAAAATTCAGAATTCCCCCAAGTTCTCCCTTCTTCTCAGCCAGGGTAACCTGATGGCCCCGATCTACCGCCGTGATGGCTGCCTGCATACCGGCAACTCCTCCGCCAATTACAAGCAGTTTTTTCTTTTTCTCTGCCTCTCCTGCGTGAGTAAGATCTCCATGCTTGGAATAGGGATTGATGGAACAGCCTTCCGGGAATTCTCCATTCAGCTCTGCCATTGCCTCCTCATGCGGTCCCGGGAAGCATCTCATACAGCGGATACATTTTCTGATCTCGGCTGCCTTTCCTTCTTCCGCCTTTTTGATCCAGTCAAAGTCCGCGTCCAGGGCACGGCACATGGCAACCAGATCACACTTGCCGTCTCTGATCCAGTTTTCTGCTGCCGCCGGGTCATTGATTCCTCCGACCACAGCAACCGGGATGGAAACCTCCTTCTTGATCGCCGCAGCAGCTTCCACGTTACAGCCGTGAAGATCATAAAGAGTTGACATCATCTTTGTTTCCATGGGCTTATTATAGATACCTGCTGACACATGGATCATGTCAATATAGGGCTCGATCTCTTTGGAATAGCCAACGATTGTATCCAGACCGTAACCATCTTCTACATTTTCCTGTCCAGAAAGTCTGACTTCAATAATAAAATCCTTACCGCAGGCCTGCCGGATTGCTTTTAAGATCATAACAGACAGACGGGAGCGGTTTTCCAGGCTGCCGCCGAATTCATCTGTCCTCTGATTCCACCTTGTGGAAAGGAACTGATGAGGAAGCCAGCCATGACCGGCATGCAGACAAACTCCGTCAAAGCCACACTCTTTCATAAAGACTGCGGCCGTAGCGAAATCCTCCACCGTATCCTGAATGATCTCTTTTGTCATGGCCTTGATATGACCGCCATTTTCATTGATGCAAACCATAGGGCCATAGCCCGGATTTTCCTCAGAAGGCTCCTGTTTATACCTTCCTGTATGACAGAGCTCGATCATGGCTTTTGCACCATGTTCATGAATTATATTGCAATAATCCACATAAGGCTGCTTATGCTTTGGGGATAAATCCTGAAAACCGTAGAACTCCCTTGCCTCCCGTGCTGACGCTGCGGATACCGCTGTTTCTCCGATGCAGAATTCTGCCACGCCTCCGTCACATCTGTTGGCTGCATCCGCCAGCTGCATGGGATGCACCTTTCCATCCGGCATAACCATGACCGGTCCCTTGGGGGAACGAATGATCCTATTCTTATAAGTCTGTGTCCCGATCTGAATGGGGGACAGAAGTTTTTCAAATTGTTTTGCCATTTTACCCTCTTCTCCTTATCAAATTTTTTCTTCTGCCTTCCGGAGCAAGCACTCGCCTCACTCCCTGTATGGTAGGTCAGTTGCCTTCTTCTCTGTGTCAGTCGCCTTCTTCTCTGTTTTTCTGAAGACTTTTATGGATGTTTTACTTATTTCAGTATAGTAAGAGAAAATATGTCAGTCAATTTCTATCATTTCATATAATTTATTCCATGAGAATGATATAATCTAACAGTATTTATAATAATATGACAAGAATCGGAGATAGTATGAATCAAAAAGCCCTGGATTACATCAATGCCCAGCATGAAAAGACCCTTTCCGCCCTGGAATACAGACAGATTTTAACAATGAATGACAATCTTTCTTTTCTCTGTCATAATTCCGATGAGATAAATGCAAATATGCAAAGATACCTTAGTATAAACGGCATCGTTCTTACCGACAGCGGCAGATACTGTCTGGTTCTCTTCCATGAACATAAGGATCTGACCGAAGCGCCCCTTGCCCAGGCACAGTCTCATCTGCTCATTCGAAAAACTGCGGATGAAGTTCTCTGGGGTTCTAATATTTATTTTCTCGGACACATTGACTGGAAAACCGTTCTTCTCCTCTCCCTTCCGATCGAAGAAGGAGAAGATGACTATTCGGATGAGGCTGTCTACAAATATCTGGAAAAGGAAATCCTTTGCATAATAGAAAAATGCCGGCAGGAATATGACATAGAGCTTACGGCCTATTCCAGTAAGCTCTTCTCTGACATCCGCCTTACGCGAATGCACTATGACCGCCTTTCCAAAAAGCTGGACTACCATCGCTTTCTGGAGGAGGGAAAGGATCCCCTCTATGCGATTTCCGCCCGCCGGCATTTTCCCTCTCTCGACTCTGATCTGGAGCAGGATGCCCTGCTTCTCCTTTCCTCTCTGCTTAAGGAGAAGGATCCGGCTCCTATGATAGAAAAGCTATTTGCTGATTTTCGAAAGGCCGATTTGAATTCAATAGAAGAAATGAAGGTGAATTTTGCTGATTTTATCAACCAAAGACTGGATCAGCTCCTTCGGCAAAGAGCTATCCCTCTTAACCCCGAAGAAGTCCGGGATTCTCTTGACCAATGCATGGACTCTGCCCTGAAGCTGTCTGATATCGAAAACTGGTTTTCCGCCTATCTTTGTCAGATCCAGAAAAACTACCGGCATGCCCTTCGCTTTAAGGGCTATCAGAAGATTACTCAGGTGCGAAGCTATATTGACAGGCATTTTACAGAGGACAGCCTGAGTATCAATGCCTTAGCAGAAAAATTCTCCCTCTCTCAGAGTGCCCTCTCTTCCGGCTTTAAAAAGCTCTATTGCCAGACAGCTTCTGATTATATCCTGCACTGCCGTATGAATCTGGCAGAGGAACTTCTTCTTCACACGGATGACCCTGTAGGGCAGATCTGCAGACAGGCCGGTTTTGGCAGCCTAGAAAGCTTCTACCGGCTCTTTCATAAACTACATGAATGCTCCCCCAAGGTCTGGCGGCAAACTTTTTTATGATTTTCTTTTTCCTAATTCCCAAAAAGCCACGGCAGAAGCGGCTGCCACATTTAAGGAATCTACCTGATGGGACATGGGGATCATCACGGTATAATCACAATGCTGAATCGTTCCCGCAGCAAGGCCATCCCCCTCTGTTCCCAGGATGATTGCCAGCTTTTCTTCTGCAAGAAGGGCTGGATCATCGATCGAGACAGAATCCTCCTCCAGAGCCATCGCAACCGTCTTAAAGCCAAGCTCCTTCAGCATGGGGAGTGTTTTATCCGGCCAGCCTTCCGCAAAAGTCCAGGGAATCTGAAAAACCGTTCCCATGCTTACACGAATGGCACGACGGTAAAGGGGATTGGAGGAAGCGGGCGTCAATAAAACCGCATCCATTCCAAGTGCTGCTGCCGAGCGGAAAATCGCACCGACATTGGTCGGATTTACCACATCCTCCAATATGGCGATCCGCCTTGCCTTTTGACAGATTTCTGCTACGGAAGGCAGCTTTTTTCTCCTCATCAGGCAAAGCATCCCTCTTGTCAGCTTAAAACCGGTCAGCTCTGTCAAAAGATCAAATTCTGCAGTGAAGACAGGGATATCCCCGGCTCTTTCGATCAAAGCCCTGCCTTCTCCATCGACATGCTTTTTTTCCATCAGCATGGAAACCGGCTCATAACCGGCAGAGAGGGCTCTTTCTACTACTTTAGGACTTTCCGCAATAAACATGGCATTTTCCGGATCTGCCCTGTTCAGAAGCTGATTTTCCGTTAATCTGGCATAGGGATCTAAGGCCGAATCCAAAAAGTCTGTAAGTTCAATAATGGACATCTGTTTTCTCCGTTCATATAAAGCAGGTCCTGGCATACCGGCTTATCATTTTATTTCATATACAATGCGTCAGCTGCCTCTGCCTAAGCATCGGAACGTGAAAATCCGTTTTTCATTTCGCAGCTTCTTTCATAGAGGACCTGACTCAGGAGCTGTTCTGTTTCTTCCTTTACCATATCGGCAATCTCCTGATTGGCCTGTTCTCTGTCTTTTCCTGTCAGCTCTTTCTTATCATATGCTGCAATGATGGCTCTGCCCCTTGCCTGTACCTTATTCTGATAGCGTTCAATCGGAGAACTGCATTTGCTCCAGCTGGCATCTGCCATCGCCGCAATGATACGATTTGCCCAATAAAAGCTCTCCGTCGTAACCTTTTCCCCTGTATTGGCAAAATACTTCGGTGTTGTCTCCACATTTGCATAAAAGGGAACAAAGGTATTGAACACATTTGAGCCAAAAGCAACCCATTCCAGGGCGCTGTTCTCGGCAGCTTCTCCCCTTCTGTATTCTGTCAGGGAAAGGAAGTTGTTCCGGTTTACGCCGATCGGACGAAAAGCGCCTCTTTGCGATGCATCTCCATGTTTTGCATAGGGGTCATATGCTGTTCCCTGGAAATGATTTGACAGGGCATATTTGATATCTTCCACTGTGATCTTCTTCTCCGGAAGACGGCACCAGGGGAGGTCATCCGAAAAAGGCCTGTACTCGGCATTTTCTCCTTCCCACTTCACTGACTTCGGATTAAAATACTTCTGCAGAATCCAGGCACGCGGCGTATTATAAACATGATCCGAGTCTGAATGTGATCCAAAGGCATCTCTTGCATTAAAGTGCCCATCCATAGACAGATCCAGATGATTATCTGCAATAAATTCTCTCAGATCCGTAGAACAGATATGCTCCTTCTGCTCAGAAAAGGCATCCTCCAGATCAAATTCATCAATGCCGAATTGATTGGGCATGACTACATAAGCATCATCCGGAACCCGCTTTGCGATCCAGTGATGACCACCGATCGTCTCCAGCCACCAGATCTCATCCTGATCCTGAAAGGCAATGCCATTCATCTCATAGGTGCCATATTCCTCAAGCAGGGCTCCCAGGCGAAGCACACCCTCTCTGGCACTATGAATATAGGGAAGGGTGATCGATACGATATCTTCCTCGCCGATTCCTCCTTTTTTTTCTTCCTGACCATCTCCGGCCGGATGATATTCCACCAGAGGGTCTGCTGCCAGAACCCGCTCATTGGAAGTAATTGTCTCTGTCGCTGTCATAGAGATATTTTCTTCATTGACTCCGGCTGCTGCCCAGATTCCCTCATGGGGAAGGGCATTCGGCATTGCCGTATAGCGCATCGGGTCATCCGGAAGCTCTATTTCAACATGGGAAAGAACGGAGCGGTACGATCTCGGCTGCTCCTCTGCTTTTATCACGACAAATTTCTTCGGATCAAAGGCCCCTGCTCCGGAATCCTCATTTCGGGCTGCTAGGGTTGCCCCGTTGTAACTTGCGTTTTTTCCTACTAAGATTGTTGTACAAGGCATTACTTTTTCTCCTTTATTCTACTATCAGATCACCTTAATCTGACAAACCTGCATTGTCTCCAAAGCCCTCTTGTGGCTTTCCGGACTAACGCCGGCACAGCAGGAGGCATCCACGATGATCGGCAGTTCAGGCAGAAAAGCCTTGATCAGCATCGCATTTGAGATTACGCAGATATCTGTGCAAAGGCCCACCAACTCCACGGATTCCAGATCTCCATGCTCCTCCTGATAGGCAGCAAGCCTTTCTCCCAGCAGTCTGCTTCCAAAGGTTGGCTTATTGATTGGCTCTTCTGTGAGCAGCTCTGCGATCTCTTTCCGAATCTGCCATCCCTCGCTTCCCTTGATACAATGCAGAACCGGCAGATTTTTTCCTTCCTGTGTTTCGAGATAATTTTCCTCATGGGTATCTCTTGTCGCAAGCACGCTTCCGTCAAAATTTTTGATCTTCTCGATTACCTTCGGAAGGATTGCCTGCGCCTCTTTGGTTCCAAGAGCTCCGTCAATAAAGTCATTCTGCATATCTATCACGAGTAATACTTTCATCTTTTTCTCCTTTGTTCTGACAACTGCTACAGTTATATCCGATATTGAAACATATTATACCCAATTTTCTTTGTAATTATCTATAATTATAGGACAAAGTGTGTTGATGAAAACCAAATACAGGCCGAGAATGATTCTGCCGGATCAAAAACAGGCTCTTATATAGATCGACTCTCGTACTGCAGGTGTGAGATATGCCGCAAAAGACACGCTTCGTTTCCTACTCGCCGCAGGCGGCTTATTCGCGAAGACTGCCGCAAAACTCGCGCTGCGCGCTCACTCAGGGCTAAAGCCCTTCGGCCCCTTGGGCACAGTGCTCTCGTCTGCGCTGCCAGCCTGCAGCTCCCTACGGAAGCCTCGCTACCGTCTTTTGCGTGCATATCATCACCCTTTGCAGTACGGCATTATGAAGCTCGGTCATAAAAGCCGAGATGTTCTGCCTTTGTGTTCGCCTTTGTAACATGTTGACCATAATGCATTTTGCCCGATAAGACTAAAAATACCACCGACCTTCCCGATCAGTGGCTATCCTCATTTTATTTCCGCTCCATATCTTAATTACTTTTTTTCTTAACGATCGCACAGAATTCCCGATTATTCTTTGTATGAACAAAAAGATTCAAAAGGGATTCTACCGCTTCGTCTGACTTCTGACCATTCAGGCCGCGACGCATGTAATAAACCGCTTCCTGCTCCTCTCTGTCGAGAAGGAGATCCTCTCTTCTGGTTCCGGAGCGAACAATATCAATGGCCGGGAAGATTCTTTTCTCGGACATCTTCCGGTCAAGGATCAATTCCATGTTACCGGTACCCTTGAACTCCTCGTAAACGACATCGTCCATCTTGCTGCCGGTATCTACCAGAGCTGTAGCCAAAATGGTCAGACTGCCGCCTTCCCGCATATTTCTGGCCGCACCGAAGAATCTCTTTGGCATATGGAGGGCAGCCGGATCCAAACCGCCGGACAGAGTTCTTCCGCTTGGCGGAACGGTCAGATTATAAGCCCTTGCCAGTCTGGTAATCGAATCCAGAAGGATCACAACATCCTTCTTGTGTTCGACCAGTCTCTTGGCTCTCTCTATTACCATCTCGGATACTCTTTTATGATGCTCCGGCAGTTCGTCAAAGGTGGAGTAGATTACTTCTACATTCTCTCCCTGAATGGATTCCTTCATATCCGTAACCTCTTCCGGTCTCTCATCGATCAGAAGAATGATCATATGCATATCCGGATTGTTTTTCTGTACAGACTTTGCCACCTGCTTCAGAAGGGTCGTTTTCCCGGCCTTTGGAGGAGAAACAATCATTCCTCTCTGGCCTTTTCCGATTGGAGATACCAGATCTACAATTCGCATAGAGGTATCTGCTCCCGGTCTTTCCAGGCGGATTCTTTCATTTGGAAAAATCGGAATCATATCCTCAAAGTTGCGTCTGCTTCTTGCCTCTGCCGGTGAAAGGTCATTGATCAGATTAATATGAATCAAGGCACTGAATTTTTCTCCGGATGCCTTCCTTCTCGTTGATCCGGTGATAAAATCTCCCGTTTTCATATTGAACTTTCTGATCTGGGAAGGGGACACATAGACGTCATTATCACCCGGAAGGAAATTATGGGAACGGATGAAACCATAGCCATCCGGAAGTACCTCCAGAATACCACGAACCGTTCTGGGCTCATCTCTTTTTTCGCCTTCCTCTATCCTATCAGATATCCTCTCAGACTCATAAGACAATCCCGTTCCATCCCGAACGGTTTCTGCTGATTTTGTTTCATATCTATCTGCTTCCGGATATCTTTTTTCTCTTCTCTCTTCTTCGTGAGAAACTCTCTCTTCCAGGCTCCTCTGCTGTCCGGCAGTCTGGCTCTTCTCCTGGTATCTTTCCTTTTCCGCGCTTCTGCCATCTGAGACTTTCCTGACTAAAGCTTTGCCTGACACTCTGTCCGAAGCTTCTCCTCCGGCTGCTTTTCTTCTTGTTCCGCTCTTTCTGAGATCAGCTGGCTTATTTTCTTCTCCTTCTCTGGCTTTTTTCTTAGGATAGCGGGCTTTTCTTTCCTGGCCATCCTCATTTTTTTCTTCTACAGCTTCCGCCTTCTGTGCTTTTTCTTCTCTTCCTTTTTTCTTTACTGCTCTCTCTTTCCTTACAGTCTTCTCTTCTCTTGCAGGCTTCTCTTTCTCTACGTTCTTCTCTTCCCCTGCAGTTTTCTCTTTCTCTGCGCTCTTTTCTTCCCTTGCAGGCTTCTCTACTCCTGCATTCTTTTCTTCTTTTACACTTATCTTTTCCGTTTTTTCTTCTGCAGGTCTTTTTTCCGCAGTCTTTTCCTTCTCATCCTCCTGGCACATCCGATCGATCAGCTCCGCTTTACGCATCGCTGTCACGCTCTTCAGTCCCCTTGCTTTTGCAATCTCCCGCAGTTCTTTTAAAGGAAGACTTTCATACCTTTCCCTCATCATACTATTTTCACCTTTCAATACAGCTCTCTATAAATAAGCTTCTATAAAAATATGTATTAAATTGTAATCGTTTTCTTTTTGGATATCCTGATCTCAGAATTGATTCAGACTGTCAAAGGCGGCTTCTCTCGCCCATTTTCTTCCTGACAGATACAGATTCTCTTAATTGGATAAATTATACAACAAGCAAATTTAAATAGAAAGTTTTTTTTCTTTTACTTTTCTTGAGTTACGACGGACAGAATGATAAAATGAAATTCGTATGTTTTTACAGTATCGTGAGTATTAAAAATAAATGGGAGACGAAGATGACAAACGCAGAAAAAGCACTTAAGCTGCATGAAGAATGGAATGGAAAGCTTTCAACAGAAGCCAAATCACCTGTCAGGACAAGTGAAGATCTTGCCCTCGCCTATACACCGGGTGTTGCCGAGCCTTGTAAGGTAATCGCAAAGGATCCGGAGGCTGCATACAAATATACCATGAAAGCAAACACCGTTGCAGTCATCTCTGACGGCAGTGCTGTTCTGGGTCTTGGCAATATCGGTGCCCTTGCTGCCATGCCTGTTATGGAAGGCAAATGCGTTCTTTTCAAGGAATTCGGTGGTGTCAATGCGGTTCCGATCTGCCTTGATACACAGGATACCGAAGAGCTGATCAAGACAATCTCCTACCTCGCTCCTGCTTACGGCGGCATCAATCTTGAGGATATTTCTGCACCCCGCTGCTTTGAAGTCGAGAGCAGATTAAAGGAAATGCTGGATATTCCCGTTTTTCATGATGACCAGCATGGTACCGCTATCATTGTCCTTGCCGGTATCATCAACGCTCTGCGTGTGACAGGCAAGAAAAAGGAAGACTGCCAGCTCGTGGTAAACGGTGCAGGCTCCGCAGGAATTGCCATCACTAAGCTTCTTCTTCGCTATGGTTTTCAGCATATCACTATGTGTGACATCCGTGGTATTCTTTCCAAATCCAGCGAAGGTCTTAATCCAGTCCAGGAAGAAATGCTGCAGTATACCAATCTTTCCAACAAAAGCGGCAGCCTTGCAGATGCCCTTGTCGGAGCTGATATCTTTGTCGGTGTTTCTGCCCCAGGTATTGTCAACGAAGACATGGTGCGCAGCATGAATCAGGATGCCATTCTCTTTGCCATGGCTAACCCCGTTCCGGAGATCATGCCGGATCTCGCAAAAAAAGCCGGTGCAAGAGTTGTCGGAACAGGAAGAAGTGACTTCCCGAATCAGGTTAATAATGTACTTGCTTTCCCCGGTATTTTCCGTGGTGCCTTAGAAGGCCGTGCAAAAGCAATTACCGAGGAGATGAAACTGGCAGCAGCAAATGCCATTGCCTCTCTCGTCAGTGAGGAAGAGCTGAATGAAGATCATATTCTTCCGAATGCCTTTGATCCCCGTGTTGCAGATGTTGTCAGCCAGGCTGTCAAAGATAATATTCGGTAGGTGCCTTCTATGTCAGATTCCATGCTATTCAAGCTGATCGTTCTCTTCATGCTTGATCTGGTTGAGGGGCCCTTATCCACCGACCAGCTGTCCGAATTTCTGCTCAAGCAGGAAAGCAGTGATTATTTCACTTTTCGGCAGCTTCTGGATGAGATGATCTCTTCCAACCTGA
Source organism: Prevotella sp. CAG:279 (assembly GCA_963637505.1). GTDB lineage: Bacteria > Bacillota > Clostridia > Lachnospirales > Lachnospiraceae > RUG14243. The sequence goes on along the minus strand of CAVHNP010000062.1, from coordinate 493 downwards.
TCAAAACAGAGACGACCTATAACAGAACTCTCTACCGCATTACATCTGCCGGTAAGAATACATTAAAATATTATAATGATCACATTCCGGATGATGTCAGAAAGGATATTATTTCCTATCTGATGGATAATGAAGTCGAGATCAAGGAGATTCTCACGGTCTACAGCGACTTCTACAAAAGTACAGACGGAAATTATAATGCTAACTGCCAGATCCGTGAGCATAATATGACTGTTGTCAATCTCACGCTTTCTCTTCCGACCAAGCGTCAGGCAGAGGCTGTCTGCCAGCAGTGGAAGGAGCATTATTCTGATATTTATGCTTATCTGATGGATACTTTGGTGCGATAGCCCCAAAGCTCCATTCTTTTACAATGATGGTCTATATACACAAAGGACGAGGATGATTCTGCCGGATCTAAAACACGCTCTCGCTCGGGGAAAAACCCAGCAGATGCTAAGCTCGAGGCACATGTACCATGCACCTCTTGCTA
>CAVHNP010000061.1:0-14586 GCA_963637505.1 Prevotella sp. CAG:279 | reverse complement strand
TCATTAGAAGATCCTGCTCACGAACTCGAATCAACTTTTTTGGCAAGGTCTCTTTTGAAAAGTGTGATTTGGCATGAACTCCGACTGAGTAAATCTATGGCGATTTGCGAGGCTCTCGTTGCGACGAAACGGATGCCAGCGGGTGACTCCGGCGCATGATGTAAGCGTTCTACGAACGCTTGGCGCCTCCGTTTCATCGCACCGCAGAGCGGCACGATATCTTGCGGGCGACTGTGCCCAAGGGGCCGAAGGGCGTAGCCCTGAGCGAGCGCGGAGCGCGAGCTTCGCAGGAGCTGTCGCGAATAAGCGATTTATGCCGTGTCTGAAAGACGCGGCGGTTCCGCGAGCCTGCACCGAAGGTGCATGGGAATGGCGAGCGATCCGATATCCGTGAGGAGCAGAGAACGAAGCATGCCAAAGATTTACTCAGTTCGGAGCCATGATAATGATGTTCTGCCTTTTGTAGCAGAGCTTGTTAAAAAGAGGACCTCCCCGCTTTCCGGCGGGAAGGCCCTCTCTCATTCATGATAGGAAACATTTACCTTTTAAAGGCTCTTCTATCAATGTTTTTTCTTTTTCACGACTTCTGCACCTGCAAGAATAGCCAGCATCATCAGAAGCATCCATACTGTCATCCGCTCTGAAGCGATATCTCCCGTGCGAACGCCTTTGGTCTTCTTGCTCGTATTCTTCTGCTGGGAAGTGTTTGACTGACCGCTGTTACCATTCGGAGTAACCTTTGCCGGCTTATCCTTTGTTGGCTTATCCTTCGTCGGCTGCTCCGTTGTCGGCTGTTCCGTCGTAGGCTTATCGGTCTTCGGTTTATCCTTATCACCCTTGGGCGTATCCTCTTCGTCTTTCGGCTTCTTCCCTGTATAGGTATTGGTGATCACACTGCTCCAGTTTTCTGTATCAACCTTTGCGGTATAACCTTCTACCTCAGCCTCTTCTACAGAGTAGTTTCCGTTTGCGATCGGAAGATCCTTCCAGGTGTAGGTCCAGTTATTCTCTTCATTCAGAGTAACCGACATATTGTTGTAGCGTTTACCGTTATTCAGGAGGTAAACCGTAATCGACTTCGGTCTTACTCCTTCCTTATCATCCTTGTCATTCCACTTCTTCGTTACGGTGAAGTCGCGTGTCTTAACCGTTGTGTTATCGAAGCGTACTTCATCATAATTTTCCGGATCAAGTACCTTGTAGGATACGATGAATTTTCCTTTTGCTGCATTCGCAATCACATCTACGCGAATGGTGAAGACTCTCTCATCAATCGTATAGGTATAAGGCTCTGCCTTCGATGTTTCACGGATCTGATAGTAATAGGATCCCTCTATCGGCTTCTCCCTATAGGTAATCTTCTTAAAGGTAATCTTACCATTCTCATCATTTGTTGCCGTATCCTGATAGCCATTTTCAATGGCATCTCCACTCTCGTCCACCTGAACGATACTGAAGCTGAAAAGTCCCTTTTCTGTACAAAGTTCGGAATCCAGATACTTATAAGCAACCGGTGTGAATTCCGGCACCTTCATCGACTGGATCCAGCCCCACTGGTTTGCAGCATTCAGCTTACCGACATCCTCTGATTCGGTTTCTTTTATCTGCTTGCCGTCTACGCTGAGACTTGCTTCATTTACAAGTCCGCTGACGCTTGTGCCGCATTCTGTCTCAAAGGTCAGCTTGAAAATCGGATAAGCTGCAGGATTAGTTACCGTCACCTTCAGCACGTTTCCTTTTTCTTCCACTGTGTACTTATCCTGCGGAATCTCCTCGCCGTCCTCTGTCAGCAGCTTGACACTGCCCTCTGTCAGACTCAGGATCGAACTCAGTTCATCTGTTACCGTAACTTCCTTTAAGCCCTTGATCTGCTCAGCAGTATAAAGGTCAAAGAGGTTTACATCGATCGACCAGTTGATCAGAGGATTACCGTCTTCTGATTTTTCTTTGGAGACGGTTCCTGCCTTTACGAAGCCTTCGCTGTGCTCGATGTGACCTTCTGCCTCCTTCGCAGCTGAACTTCCATCCGCTGCAGAGACTTTAAAGCTATTCTTCAGATCTGCCGATACATTACCTTCTCCGCCTGCTGCCATATAAGCATCCTGGTCAAAATGCACTGCATAGGTCAGGCTTACTGTCGTATTCTTCGGCAGCTCTGCAAAGACAAGCGTATATCCTGCACCGTTCTCTGTTAAAGTTACTCCCTCCGGCAGAGTATCCTTTGTATAGGTCGTCTCTTCCCCGTCTCCGGTTTTCACTTTGATCACAAGATCCTGCAGCTTCAGAGCCTTTTCGATCAGCTCGATCTGCTCCTCTGTCTGGGACTCATCCGTCTTCACAAGACTGATGCTGTCACTTAAGGTAAAGTTCTTACGTCCGGCCTCTCCGGTTTTTGCACTTGTCTCCCATAAGCTTGTCGTCTGGTCTTTACCGTCAGAACCGTTTCCGAGGGACTTTTTATCTGCGCTGACCGGAATATTCGGCTTAAATTCAGCGGTATCGGTAGAAGAATTTTCAAAGTTTCCATGCTTTGCAGACACTGCATTTTCAAGCTTGGCCTCATCTCCATTCTGTCCGCCGTTTGCAAGATAAGCATCCTTATCCAATACCGTATTATATTCTACGGTATAGGTCGTATTGATCGCGATCACCTTACTGTTGTCTGTGTTTTTAATGGTAAGATCCAGTTTTCTTCCGTCAACCTTGATCTCAACATTTTCATTTGTCCAGCCGCTGCCTGCTACTGCCTTACCCTTCTCATATACAGTCTTATCACCAGCTTTGATTACAATGCTGTCCCTCTCAATGGAAAGAGCTGCCTCTGCTGCCTCCTGGATCCTTTCATCGTCTACAGTTACCTTCAGCTCATCGCTCAGGGTCAGGCTATCACTCTTATTCGGTCCTGTGTAGGCTTTGATCTGCCAGGAGTTGCCTCCATTCTCTGCATCAGACTTTGTCAGCTTCTTCTCCAGGCTTTCGTCTTCCAGTTCTGTATAAGAACCGCTTTCCTCTTTACTTGAATTACCGCCGTCCTTTGCTACATTCGAATAAGAAACCTGAAGGGAAGGCTGTGAATAGCCGTACTCTTCTAAGGTCTCATATACACTATTCCAGTCAATCTCTGTTTCATAGGTAGCCACGAAATAGCTATCGCAGTTCAGATTGTCAGCACTTGCAGTAAATCCGACCGGCTCACCGTTCTTTCCAAGACCGGTTATCAGGGTAACCTGATGATCCTTTTTATCCTTACTCTGTACTTTTTCATCATAAACAGTTTCCGGCTCTTTAAGTGCCTTGAAGGACTTGTCGTAGCTGTAAAGCAGATCTTCCTTATTAATTCCGTTTGGAGTATCCGTCGGATTCGCCTCTGTGTAATACAGCTTTATGTTTTTGAAGCTGGTATTTTGATAAAGAGCATTTTTTACTTTACTGATAACCTCCTCTTTATGAGCAGGTCCAAGATCATCTAGCTTCATCTCATATCCATCCTCATCAATATAAGTAAACTGATCGATCTTATATTTCAGCTCATCTGTTACGCTTCCAGTAATATCGTTCTTTCCCTTTGTTCCGGTCCATTCATAAGCCATCCAGCTTTGACTGTCAGAACCGGAGGATAAAAGCTTTTTATCGATTACCTTATCGGCAAGATAGGAAGCAGCTACGCCGGCACCGCAGTCAACTGTCAGTGTCTGCGAGTCATCTCCCAGTCCTACGATATTCAGAAGACTTCTGACACGGGATCTTCCTTCTGCTGCCTTTTTTACGGTCCTGGTCGATTCACCGCCATTCTTAATCTTCAGCTCTCCGCCATGATAATAGCCACTGTCACGGAAGTCTGTTCCATCTTCCTTGTCCATGCAGATATTGAGCTTGTAGCTTATCGTAAACTTGTAATCTGCACCTATCTGTTCCCCATTCTTTGTGATCTTTACCTTGAAGAGGCTTCCGGGATGATCGCTATCCGGTTTGTAATCAAAGTTTACATTCCAATCCGAATCACTCTCATTTTTCTTCCAGCTTCCATTCTCCTCTCCTCCGCTATAGATCTCTTTTTCTACGCCGTCAACATCTGTTGCCGTGATCTTCAGATTTGTCAGCTGCAGAGCATCTGCCAAAGCCTCCATCGCCTTGCTATCTGTCTCGCCATATTCTTTCGAATTATCCGAATAGCCCAGCAGAAAATCTTCGGTTTCCACATAGTTAGTAGGAGAATATCCGATCTGCGTATCAATGCTGTAATCTGCTACTGTTTGCGCATCTATAAGATGCTCTTCCTTCTGGGCTTTTTCTACGCTCTTATTCATAGCGATAGAGGCAGTTACTCTATGTTTCACCTCTTCACTCTGCTTCGGATACTGCGTATCAGTTGAACCTCCGCGATGAGCATTATTTGTCAGTACTGTTGTGAAGAAATGATTCAGAGTATCTACTTTGCTCTTCTCCAGGGCCTCAAAGAAGCTCTTCTGGTTAAAGTCGGTCGTATAAGTAACAGACAGGGCTGTCACATCCTTCAGACCGCTCAGCTCGAGGTCAAAGCCGGATTTCATATTGCCGGAATAGCTAATACTTAAGGTGATACCTCCATCCTTCGAGATGTAGTCCTTTGAACCTGCTGCAGCGAGCTCTTCCAAATCTTCTGCGGAAAGATCAAACAAGGATTCTTCTGTTCCAAGAGAGACCTTCATGCCTGTCAGGCTGATATGGTCTGCAAGCACTACACCGCTGACCTTATGTCCTTCCTCATCCTCTGCATAAGCATCCGCCATATCATCGTGGAGAGACCAAACACCGCTGTAACCTGCCTGATCAGTACCTTCCGGTAAAACGGCAGAAACCTTCCAGTCATCTGTAATATGACTTACACCGTCTTCATCCGCTTCTGCATGTCCTGAGCTTTCATGCGTCTTCGTAATATTTGCCGATCCGATACTTCCCTGTGCAGAAGCCTTAAAGGGATAACGCGAATATCCAGTGTTTCCAAAGGCGGTTGTTTCGCCGTTCTCGGTAACAAGCTCTGCCTGGCAGGTCAGCTCTGCAGCAGAATCTACTGCTGAAGGACCTGCCAGCCTGGTTGCAAATCCGATCTTGACCTTACCATCGCTATCTGCGTAGGATGTCAGAGGACCTACCGAGATTTGATAAAGAGTATCGCTTCCTGCTACCTTTGTAATAGAGGGTGCGCTGCTGTCTGTTGTCAAAGGAGATCCTGTTGTACCGCTATAAGTAGATGCAGATTTTGTATACTCAGCCCATACAGAATCTTTATAGCAGCTAAGATATCTGATATCAGCCTGAACCCCGTCAAGGGTAACCATAGCGTCTGAATCTAATATACCCTGTCCTATGCAAAGTTCCTGTCCTTTCGGCACATTGATATAAACCGTTGAACTTCTCCAAGACTTTATATTCTTCGTATCCACAGTAAATTCCCAGAAGATAGTATCATCCTTGACCCAGCTTCCAGTCATTTCCGTAGCTGCCGGCTGCTCTATAGAATAGCCCCAATATGTAGTACATTCATTTCCGCTTTGACCGTATACCTGGTTAGATACCTTCATGGTATCCATAGCAGAACCGGTCGTCACCTGATTGCTTCCATAGGCTGTACCGTTGCTCTGGGTAAAGTTCAATGAGACATTTTGAGCAGGTGCATTAAAGACATGAATCTTCCAGTTCGCTGCCTTTGCATCGCTGTTATCACTACTCTTCTTTGCCAGTCTCTTCCAGCCCTGGCTATTAGAATAATATGCATCGGCCTGTGTCTGCGGATCGACAAGTATACAGATATACTCGCCATTTACCGTAGAAGAACTTCTGTATAAGAGAAGGGTATCATTAGCTCCCATATTCTCAAATACCTTTTGTATCTGGTAGAGGGTAACAAGATAATTTGTATCCGTCCCCTTTACATAATACTTCAGCAGCCCGTTGTTCCCGGCATTATCTATATCGCTTTTAGAAACCGGAGCACAAAAAGTCCAACTGCTTACTCCTCCGATCTTCAAATTGCTAAAAGAAGAGTCGCTATTTCCTACCAGATTACCATTGCCACCTATCCAAAAGCCATTTGCATTGCTGTAAAAAATCGCATTGGTCGTATTTGTATATTTACCATTCGTGTTCTGCTGAGGCATGAACTCCAAGGAGAAATATTTTCCCCTATAGTCGGTATTAGACACGGAATAGCTTGTCTCTACCGAAGTCGGAATTCCCAAACAGCCTGTATCCTTTGACAGGGTATCTGTGAGACTTCCTGACCTTAGATTACCAAAATAGATGCCAACGTCATCCGAGGCAGTAACCTTATTGCTCTCTCCATCCGCATCCGTCATTGTTACATTTGCAGTATAATTGGCGCCTGAAATATTGTAATTATTATAGACCTGAGAGCTGAAGTGGAATACATATTTGGAAATCTTCTGGTCAATAGAATCCGGCTTGTCCGATCCGGCATTATTTCCCTGGCCTGTACTATTGCTTTTCAGGGCTGCCATATCAATATAGAGAGTATTGGTCAAATACTGTTTTGTCCCCTCTTTCCAATTGACATATGCGGACATGAGAGTTGTTGTCTCGCTTGTTGCATCTGTATAAATGCTTCCAAGAATACCGGAAGTTCCATTATCTGTATATGTCGGATTAAATCCACACTTTCTCCTGTAGAAAGAATAGGCACTGGTATTCATTCTGGTAGTATTCAGAGTCTCCGAAGAGCCATCTTCATAGGTGATCTCAATGGAACTAAGGCCACAAATATCCTGTTCACTGTCTTTACTATTATCGGCTAAAATACCCGAACCATCCAGAGTTACCGTCAGACGCTTTGCATCCAGCTTCATATCCTTGTCTGTCAGAGTCAGAGTCCAATTGATCTTATCTGTTGACGCAGAATCCTGTTCTCCGGTAATGGAAAGGCTTTCATCTGCTTCAGCCGGCTCTTCCTTCTTCGGTGTAACATTGAATCTCAAGGTTCCGCCCGGAACATAGGAAACGACACATTCCTTTCCTGCTTCCACTGTGCTGGCTAAAGTTACATCATACTGAAAGGCACCTGCGATATTCAGCTGATCTACCACATTCTTAAAGTACATCTGAAGCTGATAGCTGCTGCCCTCTGTATAAATGCCGCCAAAGCACTGCAGATCAGAGCTCTGGAAGAAGGTCAGGGGACTTTCCGGGTCCACAAGTACTTTTCCACTGCTGTCCTGCTTAACCGGAACAAGCTCACTCGGCAGGGTCATGTAATAAAGTACATTCTCCTGCACTCCGCTCTCTCCGCTGTTCTCGATGATCTCAGCCATACGGAATCTGACCTTCAGCTGCGCATCCAGATCAACCGTTCCGGCCTGGCCGCCCTCGTCCTTGGACTTATAATAGCTATCCTTCTCAAGTTCGGGATCTGTTGTATCGATGATACGATCCTTGCTGTCCAAAAGGGTGGTATAAAATTTATCATTGCTCTGATCATCTTTTCCGATGATCGACTGGATTGGGCTCTTGGACATGGTATCGTCCGCACTCTGAGGATCGATCTGATCCTCCTGACTGCCCTTTCCAAGGATGCTGTCATTTGTACTCTGGCTATTGCCATTTCCGTTCTGAGCCTTATTCTCTTCTCCATCGGCATTTCCGGAAGAAGTCATGGTCTGCGTTTCCTGTCCGCTGCTCTGCCCATCTGCTGCATCCGTCGCAAAAGCAGAGGTCGGACATAGACTGAGAATCAAAAAGAAACTCAAAGCAAGACTCAGAATTCTCTTAGAAGTTCTTTTTTTCAAAACTCTTCCCTCCTCTAAAGTAACCAAAATCTATACTTAAAGAACTAACTCGTCCTTACTTTACCACAACTTTTTACGAAATTCTTCATAAAATGCCGAGATTTTCGTCTTTTTTTAGAGAAAAGAGAAGATTTTTCTTTTATATTGCCCCCTCCGAATTATGTTAACCGTTTTGCTCGATTTTCCAGGCATTTTCCGGCAAGATCAGCCAAAAGTCTTTTCCTTCTTTCCGGATCTTCAAAGTAAAAATGTCCACCCTCTACCTGGCTTAAGGCGAAGTCTCCGTCGGTCAGCTCCTGCCACTTTTCTGCCATAGCGGGACGGATCAGATCATCCTCTTCCGAGGCAATGGCATAGATAGGGAAAGAGACCTTTTCTCCCCCGTCTGTATTCCGATACTCACGGATCATCTTAAAATCATGAAGGATGGCCGGAAGAAAGAGCTTTTGAAAACGGGGATTCTTCAAAGTCTTCTCCGACATCCGCATATTCTTCTTCAGATAGTCCATCACGATCTCATCCGATCCAAAGGCATGGGTCTCCGGCGGAAAATAAGCCGGTGCTGCACTGCAGGATGGAAAGAAACAGTCCGGCTTCAGATCATATTTTTCTTTTAGTTTTCTGATGGTATACCAGGCGATCACGCCACCCATACTGTGGGCAAAGATGGAGAAGGATTCTCCCTCCTTCAGTTTGGAGAAGATTACCTCTGCCATATCCTCTGCGATCTCCTGAATGGAGCCGTCCAGTTCCTGCCTGCTTCTTAAGCCATGTCCCTTATAATCCAAGGGAATAAAACGCAGGGTCTCCGGCAGACTCCAGTTCATATAGCTTAAGGCCGTTCCCCCGGCATAGGGAAAGGCAAAAAGAACCGGCTTCTTCCCGCCGGTTCTTTTTTCATTCTTTTCAGAAGTATTCATTTTATTCATCCTGCAGTCTCTGAACCATGTCCCACATAGCAGCCATGCTGTTAAAGTTCCTGGGAACGATTTCAGATGCCGGAACCTGAATATCGAACTCGTCATTCAATGCTGCGATGATCTGCAGAACATCCAGAGAATCCAGATATTTGCCGTCATACAGGTCTGTGATATGTTCAAAATCCACATCTTCCTTGATCTCTTCAAGGATCTCTAATAATTCATCCATTCTACTACCCCTTTTTTCTTTCGGGAAAGCAGTCCTCCTGCTTTCCTCTTCTTTTTATACCTTTTGTATCATACCCCATCTTTAAGATAAATGAAAGGGAATGACCCAAAGCAGCATCAAAATGAGAAACATCAAAAGGCCAACGACGATACCACTGCCGGAAGCCCTTAGCATCTTCTTTACTTCCCTTGGATCCTTTTCCGACTCCGGTATGGTAAGCAGCTTTTCCCTTTGCGCCTTTTCTTCCTCCGTTACCTGAGTCTTGGCAGATACCAGGATCATAACCAGGGTGTTGGCCACCATGCCGACCAGGGCATGATCCATCCAGATGGGAAGGACCGCTCCTGTCGTTGCTGTATAAAGGCGGATCCCAAAACAAAGAACAAAGCCAACCAGCATGCCTGCATAGGCTCCTGCCTTGGTCACCCTCTTGCTGACCACAGAGGCCAGGGCAACCGGCATCCAGGAAGAGGCAACGATCGAACCGCCAAAAAGCATGATCCAGAAGAGAGCCGGCGGATTGATAATGCAGAAGATCAGAACCAGAAGGCTGGTGATCAGCATGGCGATCTGTCCTGTCCGGATCGCATTTTTCCTTCCATGCCCGAAGACATCATTGGCAAAGGAAGCCCCGATCAGGGAAAGGAAGGTGGTTGCCGAGGAGATGCCTGCTGCCAGAACACCTGTCAGCATCAGAACACCGATAATGACCGGCATCAGATTCATGGCCGCATAGATCATGGTCTGGGAAGGATCCTCCAGGTTCGGATTATAAAGCTTCACGAAGCAGCCCGTCATGGCGACCAGAAATTCCAAAATAAAAATGCCCAGGGAAGCCGGAACCGTAGAAGCTACGATCGTGGATTCATCCTTAGCCATCAGGTATCTGGAAGTCTGCCAGGGGCCTGCTGTTGCTACCGCCATCCAGACAATGCCGTTGATAAAGCCCCAAAGCAAGGTCTGGGAAGTCGTCGGGGCAATGCTGCCCGGAATGCCCTTCCAGGAAAGAAGGTCATGCAGTTCCGGCGAATTAGCAATGGCCGAAATGGAATGGAACCAGCCTCCTGTCCGGAAAGAAACACAGATCACGCCGATCACCAGAGCAAGGGTAAAGACCGAAGCCATGATCGTATCTGTGATCAGGACTCCGCTTGAACCGGAGAGAACCGTGATAAAGGTAAAAACGATCAGGGCAATGATAATGCAGACATTATAATCAATTCCCGTCACCCCATTCATCAGGGTTCCGATTCCCTGCATGACCGAGATCAGGTAGACCAGCATGGTTACGATCGAGGTAAAGGCTGCCAGATTTTTCAGGTGGGAAGAACAGAACCTCTTCCCGAAAAACTCCGGTATGGTAAGCGCCCTGCTTCTTCGAAGAAAACGTCCGAAGAAAACGGAACCAAAAAAGTATCCCGCCGAGGTCATAGCCCCGCAGAGAAAGAGTCCGTTAAAGCCTCCCTGATAATAAATAGAAGAATCCCCCAGAAACATGCCGGTACTGGTATAGGATGCAATCAGAGAGCCGGCGATCAATACCGCCGGCGCCCGCCTTCCTGCCACGTAGTAATCTTCTACGTTTTGTATCTTTCTGCTGACAAGGATTCCGATGACGATATAAATGACCATCGAAATACACATGCCGATAAAATATATATTCATATTACTGTTCTTTCTTATACTCCCTCTTCAGTTTTTTATAACCGATCAGGGCAATCAGGATCTGCCAGCCGGCCATAAAACAAACCAATAGTATTTCTCCCATATCCTTCCTCTCTCAAGCTTTTTTATTTTTTCGTCTCTTCCATTTTTGCCTTTAAGGCTGCCCGGTCGATCTTTCCGTTCAGGTTATGAGGCATCTGCTCCAACTGATATCTCTTTCCCGGCAGCATATAGGGAGGAAGAAGTTCCTTTAGGCGTTTGCCCAGCTCCTTGGCTTCAATCTTCCCTGTATAATAGAGAACAATTCTCTCCTTCTGCTGATGATAAAGGCAGGCGCACTCTTCTACCTCTTCCACGGAAAGGACATTTGCCTCGATCTCGCCCAGCTCAATCCTCTGCCCCCTATGCTTGATCTGAAAATCCTTGCGTCCGACATATTCCAGCTCCCCATAGCTGTTGTATTTTACCAGATCGCCGGTCCGGTAGATTTTCTCCTCATAGGCTGTATTCAAGGGATTCTGGACAAAGACCTCCTTTGTCCTCTCCGGATCCTTATAATAGCCATAGCTCAGGGAAGGACTTCGGATGCAGAGCTCTCCTGCGATATCCGCCTTCTCGATCAGATGATCCTCCTCGTCCAGAACAAGGGCATCGACATTAGGATAGGGCTTGCCGATCGGCAGAGTTGCCTGATCCTCAAATTCCCGATCGATTCGGTAATAGGTTCCTCCGTCTGTCATTTCCGTAGAGCCATATCCATTTACATAATACGCTCCCGGAATATGCGTCTGCCACTCTCTTAAGACCTTGATGGGCATGACCTCTCCGCCGAAATTCACCTTTTTGATACTGGACATATCATTAATCTCAAAGGCCTTTGTATTGGCGATCATGGCCATGGCAGTCGGTACCCACATCAGAAAGGTCACCTTATTCTCTGCGATATAGTTGACCAGCATAGCCGGAAAGGCATAATACATTCTGGGCACGATATGGGTGGTGCAGCCGCCGAAGGCAACCGTATAAAGGTCGGTGGATGCCATGATAAAGTAAAAAGGCACCTGATTCAGGAGAACATCGCTCTCCTCATATTCATAGACCTCTTTTGCCTGTGCCATATAGTGGATGAACATGGTATGACTGGCTGCCACTCCCTTGGGATTGCCGGTAGAACCGGAGGTAAAAAGTACATACATGAGATCCGAGGACTGGATCTTATGATGAACCTTCTCCAAAAGATCCTTGTCATATGGCTTTTCCTGCAGCTCCTCAAAGATCAGGATTCGGCCATCTCCTGCAAAGGCTTTTACCTCTTCTACGTGTGCCCGGTCCGTCAAAAAAAGCTCCGGCTCTAAGGTATGCAGGATCTTATCGATTCTGCCCTGAGGCATCTCGGTATCCAGAACGGTATAAAAGCAGCCGCTGTAGATAACGCCGTACATGCTGACCGCACAGGTGACAGACTTCTCCAGATAGATAGCAACCGGCTTCTTGAAAGCTCCTGTTTCTGCGATTCCCTGGGCAACCCTTCTTGCTTCCTCCGTCAGCTGGGAAAAGGTAACGCTTCTGTTCGGATCGACAAAGGCCTTCTTCTCCGGGAGTCTTGCTGCCGTTTCATCCAGATAATCCCCTACTGTTTTTTTGAACATAATTTCCTCTTTTCATTTTTTCTGAGCTTAGTTTCCTGTTTCAGATCATGTCTGAGTTTCGCTTTACCTCTCAGAAACTTTCTGCTTGTCTGTTTGCAATTTTGCTTACTTCAGATAATAATTCACGCTCTTTTTATGATAACGTTCATACTTTTCCTTAGATCCTGCCCTTCTGGCCTGCACCCGGAATTTGTATCGGCCCTCTTCTTCCGGCTGATAGGTCATGGAAGGCATGCTATCGTAGTCCCGAATCGTTACATACTCCTTCTTTTCCGGATCATAGAGCTGGAATCTGTACTCAACATCAGAACATGCCGTATAAGCGCCCGCATTCAGATAAATGCCCTCGCCCGGCGTGGATTTCAGATCCAGGACAACAGAATCAATATAGTCGATCGTGCCCAGATATTCCTTCCAGCTGTAAAAGTCCTTAGTCATATCCTCGCCCTTCTCATAATCGACGAGGAAGTTCCCCAGAGCCTCGGAGAAAGCCTTGGCACCGTCCTTATTGTTATGATCCCAGTCCTTGAAGTAGTCTGCCTCCTTCTCATAGAGGGACTCCTTAGCCATATTGAAATCATAGTAAGAAAGGCCTCTTTCTTCCAGCCAGCCTTCTATAAACTCCCGCCGTTCCGCATAGGTATATCCATAACTTAGGATCACACTGGTCGGATAAGGCGGTGTAATAATGATCAGTTCCGTATCATTCTTTTCACAAAGATCAATGACATCCTGAAGATAGCTCATACCCTTCTCGGACATGAGGGATTTCTTCCAATTCTTAGAAGTCACGGATTTGATCTTATTGTAATTAATGGTCTTGCTAAAGGGCTTGAAGCCGTCCGCTTCCCGGATATTGTTCCAGTCTTTCATGACCATCTCTTCCATGCCCAGCTTGACTTTGAGTTCCTTTTTAAAGGTCTTAAAGTCCTTGATCCTGTTATAGGTCCAGGGAAACCAGAAATTAATGGATTCCGGTGCACCTACATACTTGTCATTGAAGAGGTAGCTGGCATCGTTTTTTATTCTCTCCGGAATGCTCTGTCCCCTGTTCTGCGCTTGGATAAAGGCAGCCTCCGGACGGGGGAACTGTTCATCCCCTTCCTGAAGAAGGGTCTCATCTAAGACCAGAACCACTCTTTTGATCTGATGATCCTCAATCGCCGCCTGAATGGCCCTTTTGGACTGGCGGAGGGATTCGGCATTGGATCCCATATTATAGGAAGAATAGCCTGTGATCCCATCTACCACAGAGGGATCAATGCCCTCATAGCAGGCAGAGGTTCCTACGTAAATGGTATCAATGCTTCCCTTTTCATAGGCTCTGTACTTATCCCACATCTCTGTAGAGGAAGTACAAAAGGGGGTTAAGATAAAGGTCAAAAGCCAGTTTGCCAGACCAAAGCAGATAAAAAAGAGAATAAATCTCAGCATCCCCTTGCCGGTTTTAGAAGTTTGCATACATAAAACCTCCTTCCCCGTTCATATACATAAAGGCCGCTACCGTCAGAAACATAATGCTGTAAATGATCAGCCAGCGGACGATCAGATGCATACTCATCAGTTTCTCGTAAACATCGATTCCCTTTTCCTTCATAACACTGCGAATGATCATAATCAGGAAAGCAAGGGAGACAAAGACCGGTACCAGCTTGGACTGATTATAAAGATTCTTATCCAGAACGGAAACGATACCGATCATCTTCCAATCCGGACGAAGAAGCATACTCTGAAAGGCCAGCATACTGTCACCCAGCTTTTCAAAAAGGGTAAAAATGGTGCCGAAGCCGATCAGGATCCATGTTCTAACGATTCGGAAGCAGTGGAACCAAAAGGCCTTCCTGTCGATATGTAAAAGGAGGGTCAGCTGCTTGAAGAGAGGCTTGAGCAGATCACTCAGAGACATCAGGACACCGTTATAAATGCCCCAGATGAAGTAGTTCCATCCGGTTCCGTGCCAGATTCCGACCAGAGCAAAAACAACCAGATTTCCAATCATCGCCGGCAGCAGTCTTCCGACCTTGCCCCAATGCTTGGAGCCCCACTTAACCAGCTTCATCATTGGCTTAGTTACCGCAAAGGGATAATAGATATAATCCCTTGCCCAGTCACAGAGACTGATATGCCATCTTCTCCAAAGATCCGCTAAGCTTACCGCAAAATAAGGCTGACGGAAGTTGTCCTTGACCGAGATCCCGAAAAGGCCGGAAATAGCCAACACCATATCGATACCGCCGGAGAAGTCCGCATACTGCTGGATGGTTCCGAGCACGGTTCCCCAGAAGATCATACTGCCGCTCTGTCCGTTCATGCCGGATCCGAAGATAGCTACAACGCTCTTAGAG
>CAVHNP010000060.1:0-14900 GCA_963637505.1 Prevotella sp. CAG:279 | reverse complement strand
ACGGAGATGCGCAGCTCGCGGAGCTGAAATTAATGCTTCGCATTCCGCTCGCGCGGGCGTATGCGCAAGCGCATACTTTTTCATTATCGTATAGGAAACTTCCTTTCCTATACGATAAAAAGCAGGGAGATGTGCAAGCAAACATGGAAAGGGTTTTGATTATTTGCTATAATAGAGGCAATTTGCATAGAATGAATATAAGAAATACGAGAAAGGCCTTAAAATGAATACAGTAAGTCAGAATCCCTTGGGAGAGAAGGCTATCCCAAGCCTCTTAAAGGAATTTGCGATTCCCAGCATCATCGCCATGCTGGTAAGCTCTTTATACAATATCGTAGATCAGTTCTTTATCGGCCAAAGTGTCGGATCTTTGGGAAACAGTGCAACAACGGTTTTCTATCCTTTGACCATTGCCTGCATTTCCATTGCCCTTTTATTCGGAATCGGCGGTGCCTCTGCCTTTAACCTGGCGATGGGCATGGGAAAAAGAGAAACAGCCGGTTACTACATCGGAAATGCAGCAAGTCTGATGCTGATTCTGGGCTCTCTTCTGGCTCTTGCGAGTCTGATCTTTACAAGACCGATCCTGCATTTTTTCGGTTCACCGGATGAGGTACTCCCGTATGCTTTGGTTTATACCAGAATCTGTGCGATCGGATTCCCTTTTTTGATCTTTTCTTCAGGTGGATCCCACCTGGTTCGGGCAGACGGCAGCCCCAGATTTTCCATGTATGTAAATCTGACCGGAGCAATCATCAATACCATATTAGATGCCTTATTTGTGTTTGGCTTTGGCTGGGGAATGGCCGGTGCGGCACTTGCAACCGTGATCGGACAGGTTGTTGCGGCTTATATGGTTTTTCGTTATCTGCGTAATTATAAGACGGTTCGGCTTGGCAGAAAAAGCTTTCTGCCGCAGAAACAGTATGTTTTCCGTGCTATGAGCCTTGGAACTGCTTCCTTTTTCAATCAGATTGCTATGATGATTATGGCAATCGTCCTGAATAAGAGCCTGAAATATTATGGCAGTATTTCCGAATACGGAGATTCTATTCCGATTGCGATCTCCGGAATTGCAACAAAATGCATGCAGGTGATCATGGCCTTTGTAATCGGTATTTCCCAGGGTCTGCAGCCGATTGCCAGCTTTAACTATGGTGCCGGTAAGTATAAGAGAGTACGGCAGGGATATTTTCTTGCCCTCAAGGCCGGCGCGGTCATCTCAGTGCTTGCATTTATTCTGTTTCAGAGCTTTCCGAGACAGATCATTGCTATCTTTGGAGACGGAGGGGAGGATTATTTCCGCTTTGCGGTTCACTACATCCGGATTTTCTTCTTCTTCATTTTTACTTATTTTATGCAGCCGATCACTTCGAATTTCTTCACCGCGATCGGCATGCCGCAGAAGGGTATCTTTTTATCCTTAACAAGACAGATCGTCTATTATCTGCCCCTCTTATTGATCATTCCGATCTTTGTGGGCATTGACGGTATCATGTATGCAGGCGCCCTGGCGGATCTTCTGGCCTTTATCACCTGTCTTATAGTTGCCTGGGCAGAGATCAGAAAGCCGAAGTACAAAGAAAATACAGGAGGAAAAAATGAGTGAGATTAAGATATTAGTAACAGACGATGAAAGCAGAATGAGAAAGCTGGTTCGTGATTTCCTTTCCCGTGAAGGCTATCAGGTTCTGGAGGCTGGAGATGGAGAAGAGGCAGTGGATGTCTTTTTTAACCATCAGGATATCGATCTGGTGATCATGGATGTCATGATGCCTAAGATGGACGGCTGGTCAGCGGTTCAGGAGATACGCCAGTATTCCAAGGTGCCGATCATCATGCTGACGGCCAAGGATTCCGAAAAGGACGAGCTAAAGAGCTTTGATCTCGGCGTGGATGAATTTATTTCAAAACCCTTTTCACCAAAGATCCTGATCGCCAGAGTACAGGCTATTCTGAGGAGAAGTATTGGTGAGGAGGCAGAGGAAAAGCTTTCTTATCACGGTATTGTCATTGATAAATCTGCCCATGTGGCATCCGTGGATGACATCAAAATCGATCTATCTGTAAAAGAATTTGAGCTTTTGACTTATTTCATGGAAAATGTAGGTATTGCTCTTTCCAGAGAAAAAATATTAAATGCTGTCTGGGATTATGATTATTTTGGAGATGCCAGAACGATCGATACTCATGTAAAGAAGCTTCGCTCCAAAATGGGAGAAAAGGGTTCTTTTATCCAAACCATCTGGGGGATGGGCTATAAATTTGAAGCCAATGAGTGATCTATTCTTTTGATCCGGGGTCATATGAAATGAAGCATTCTATCATTAAAAAATATACTTTGACTTTTATGTGTCTTCTGGCCTGCACCATCCTGATCATTGTTACTTTTTTCAGTCTCGGTCTGGAGCGGGTTTATAAGCAGGAAAGGGTGAAAACCCTGATCCGTACTTATGAGATGATCGAAGATGCAGCAGAGGACGGCAAGCTGGATTCCGATGATTTTCATCTGGAAGTGGAAAATGAAATTGCCGGAAGTTCGATGTCGGTTGTCGTTATGGAACCGACCGGCAAGGCCGTTACCTATCTTGGCGGAGATTCCAAGATGCTGATCGAACAGTTTTATGATATTCTGTTCGGTGAAAAAGAAGATACCACGGATATCGTGTCTGCGGATGCTTATAAGATCCAGGAGTCGAGAGACTGGCGGATCGATGGCAGAAATATGGTTCTTTACGGCCATTTGTCCAACGGAGATATGGTGCTCTTAAAATCTGCCGTGCAGTCTATGAGTGAGAGTGCCGAGATTTCTACCAAATTCATGATCGCGATCGGCGCTGTCATGATTCTTTTGGGCTGTATTGTCATTTATTTCATTACCAGAAGGATCACGACTCCGATTTTGGAACTGTCGGAAATTTCCAAAAAAATGGCAGAGCTGGATTTCTCTGTCAAATATGTTCCCCGGGAAGATAATGAGATCGATCATCTGGGAGAGCACATGAACGAACTGGCTTCCAAGTTAAAGGAAACCATTTCCGAATTGAAGACAGCAAATAATGAGCTGAAACTGGATCTGGATCGAAAAGAGCAGATCGATAAGATGAGAACGGACTTCTTATCCAATGTTTCTCACGAATTGAAAACGCCGATTGCCCTGATTTCGGGTTATGCAGAAGGATTGAAAGAGGGTATCTCAGAGAATCCGGAAGACCAGGCTTATTACCTGGATGTGATTATTGATGAGGCAGATAAGATGAGCCGGATGGTAAGCAAGCTGCTGAATCTGAATCAGCTGGAATTCGGCGCTAATGAGATCGAGATGGAGCAGTTCGATATCACGGAGATGATCCGAAGTGAGCTGAACTCCATGCAGATCATGACGGATTCCAATGATATTCATGTCCGCTTTGATCAAAAGGATCCGGTCTATGTCTGGGCAGACCAGTATAAGACAGAAGAGGTTTTGACTAATTACCTGAGCAATGCGGTCCATCATATATCCGGTGAGAATCTCATATCTGTTTCTTTGACCCAAAAGAAAAAATGTGTCAGAATTTCGGTTTTCAATACAGGCAGTCCGATTCCGGAGGAAGATCTGGGACGGCTTTGGGAAAAATTCTATAAGGTAGATAAGTCTCATTCCAGACAATACGGAGGATCCGGCATCGGCCTTTCGATCGTAAAGGCAATCATGGATGCCTTCCACCAGGACTATGGCGTCTGCAACCATGAAGACGGTGTAGAGTTTTGGTTTGAATTAGATACAACAAATGGTGAGCAGGAGGAAAAAGAATGATTGCAATTGTAGATTATGATGCAGGTAATCTGAAGAGTGTTTCAAAGGCTTTGGACGCACTTGGACAGGAGAATAAGATTACCGGAGATCCGGAGGAAATCCTCTCAGCCGATAAGGTGATTCTTCCCGGTGTCGGCTCCTTCGGGGATGCCATGAGTCAGCTGAAAAAAAGAGGCCTGGATCTTGTCCTGAAGGAAGTAGCCAAAAGAGAGATTCCCCTGCTTGGCATCTGCCTTGGTTTGCAGATTCTTTTTGAAAGCAGCGAGGAGTCACCGGGAGTGGAAGGTCTTGGTATCTTAAAGGGTAAAATCCTTCGAATCCCGGATGCGGAGGGGCTGAAAATCCCCCATGTCGGCTGGAACAGTCTTCACCTGCAGAATGACGGCAGACTCTTTAAAGGCTTAAAGGAGCAAAGCTATGTCTACTTTGTTCATTCCTACTACCTGAAAGCAGAAGAGGAAGATATCGTTAAGGCCACAACAGAATACGGCGTGGAAATACATGCTTCTGTTGAAAAGGGAAATGTATTCGCCTGCCAGTTCCATCCGGAAAAGAGTTCCGATGTAGGCGCAAAGATCCTGACTAATTTTGCAGCAATATAAAGAGAAAAAGAAAAGGAAATTCCTATGTTCACAAAACGTATTATCCCCTGTCTGGATGTAAATCAGGGAAGAGTGGTAAAGGGTGTTAATTTTGTAAACCTGATCGATGCGGGTGATCCGGTAGAAGTGGCAAAGGCTTATGACAAGCTTGGCGCAGATGAAGTCGTCTTTTTGGATATTACCGCTTCATCCGATCATAGAAATACCGTTGTAGATATGGTCAGAAGAGTAGCCGAAAATGTATTTATTCCCTTTACGGTAGGCGGCGGCATCAGAAGCGTTGACGATTTCAAGGCTCTGCTGCGGGAAGGCGCAGATAAGATTTCTGTGAATTCCGCGGCAATCGATAACCCGAGACTGATCTCGGACGCAGCAGATAAGTTCGGAAGCCAGTGTGTTGTTCTGGCAATCGATGCCAAAAGAAGGGAAGACGGTTCCGGCTGGAATATTTATAAGCATGGCGGCCGTCTGGATGTCGGAATGGACGCTCTGGAATGGGCTGTTGAAGGAGAAAAATTAGGTGCAGGTGAAATCCTTTTGACCAGCATGGACTGTGACGGAACCAAGGCCGGCTATGATATGGAGCTGACAAGACAGGTTGCGGAAGCAGTCGGAATTCCGGTCATTGCTTCCGGAGGTGCCGGTACAAAGGAACATTTCTATGATATTCTGACAGAGGGAAAGGCAGATGCAGCTCTTGCAGCTTCTCTTTTCCATTTCAAGGAACTGGATATCATGGATCTGAAGAACTATCTTGCAGAAAAAGGCGTCAGCGTCAGAAGATAAGGAAAGTGATCTTTTATGGCAGCAATCGAAAATGACTGGCTTCCTGCTTTATCGGAAGAGTTTAAAAAGCCTTATTACAGGGAGCTTTATCAATTTGTAAAAGAAGAATATACAAAGACCAGGGTCTATCCGCCGGCAGATGAGATTTTCAATGCCTTTCATTTTACACCGCTTTCGGAAGTAAAGGTTTTGATCCTGGGACAGGATCCCTACCATGAATACCATCAGGCACACGGGCTTTGTTTTTCCGTTATGCCGGATCAGGAGATCCCGCCTTCCCTGCAGAACATTTATAAGGAACTGCAGTCGGATCTGGGCTGCTATATTCCAAATAACGGCTACCTGAAAAAATGGGCGGATCAGGGCGTTTTATTGTTAAATACCGTTTTAACGGTCAGAGCCCACCAGGCCAACTCCCATAAGGGGCATGGCTGGGAAGAATTCACGGATGCGGTGATCCATGCAGTGAATGAGCAGGACAGGCCGATCGTTTATATGCTCTGGGGCAGACCGGCTCAGCAGAAGATTCCCATGCTGACCAATCCCAAGCACCTGATCTTAAAAGCGCCTCATCCGAGTCCTCTTTCCGCATACAGAGGCTTTTTCGGCTGCAGGCATTTTTCACAGGCAAATGCATTTTTGCAGGAAAACGGGATCAGCCCGATTGACTGGCAGATCGAGAATCTGCCGGAAGTGTAAAGGCTTGATGCTTTACAAGCGGCTTAAAATATTGTAGGATAACAAAGTTATCGTGGTATGAGACAATAGTTAGAATAGATAGGAAGAAAGATGAGAAAACAGGTTGTGGCGGTCGTTGGAAGACCGAATGTCGGAAAATCCACCTTGTTTAATGTCCTTGCCGGAAGCAGAATTGCAATCGTTGAAGATACACCGGGCGTGACAAGAGACAGGATCTATGCGGATGTCAGCTGGCTGAAGCATAATTTTACTTTAATTGATACCGGAGGTATTGAGCCGGATTCACAGGATATCATTTTATCCCAGATGAGAGAGCAGGCACAGATCGCAATCGATACCGCGGATGTCATTCTTTTCCTGGTTGACGTCAGACAGGGCTTAACGGATGCGGATTCCAAGGTTGCGGATATGCTGAGAAGATCCCATAAGCCGGTTCTTCTGATCGTAAATAAGGTAGATGATTTCGCTAAATTCCAGGCGGATGTTTATGAATTCTACAACCTGGGAATCGGTGATCCGATTCCGATTTCAGCTGCCTCCAGACTTGGTATTGGTGATATGCTGGATCAGGTGATCTCTTATTTCCCGGAGGAAGATGAGAATGCGGAAGAGGATGAACGTCCCAAGGTTGCGATCATCGGAAAGCCGAATGTAGGAAAATCTTCTATTATTAATAAGCTTGCCGGTGAAAACAGGGTGATTGTTTCCGATATCGCCGGAACGACAAGGGATGCGATCGATATGGAAATCATCCATAACGGACAGGAATATGTCTTTATTGATACGGCAGGCATCCGCAGAAAGAATAAGATCAAGGCCGAGCTGGAACGCTATATGATCATCCGTGCCGTTACCGCCGTGGAGAGAGCAGATGTGGTCCTCCTTGTCATTGACGCAACAGAGGGTGTGACGGAGCAGGATGCAAAGATTGCCGGAATTGCCCATGAACGTGGCAAGGGTATGATCATTGCCGTAAATAAATGGGATGCCGTAGAAGGCAAGAATGACAAAACCATTTATGAGCAGACCAAGCGAATCAAGGAAACCTTAAGCTTTATGCCCTATGCAGAGCTTCTCTTTATTTCTGCCAAAACAGGACAGAGAATGAACAAGCTTTTTGATCTGATCGATGTTGTTATGCAGAATCAGACCCTGCGTATTGCAACCGGTGTTCTGAATGAGATCGTGGTAGAGGCAACGGCTATGCATCAGCCGCCTGCAGATAAGGGCAAGAGACTGAAGATCTTCTATACCACAGAGGTATCCGTGAAACCGCCTACCTTTGTAATCTTTGTAAACGATAAGAAACTGATGCATTTTTCCTATCTTCGTTATCTGGAAAACCAGATCAGGGAGACATTTGGCTTCAAGGGAACACCTTTGAAATTTATCGTTCGCGAAAGAAAGGAAAAAGAATAATGGCAAGACTGATCTGCCTGGCGATCGGATACCTTTGCGGACTTTTTCAGACGGGATATTTCTATTCCAGAAAGAAAGACTTCGATTTGAGGGCAAACGGAAGCGGTAATTCAGGTACAACAAACACAATTCGTACAATGGGCTGGAAGGCAGGCGGGATCGTTTTCCTTGGCGATGTACTAAAATGCTTTCTTGCTGTTTTTCTCGTATGGATGCTCTATCACAAGGTAGATACGGTCGATCTGAAGCTTTTGCAGGTTTATGCTGCTGCCGGCTGCATTCTCGGACACGATTATCCCTTCTATCTGAACTTTAAGGGAGGAAAGGGCATGGCCTGTACAGCCGGAATGATCGGCTCTGTTTTTCCGGTAATGATTCCGGTTGAGCTTGCGGTTTTTCTGCTTCCGG
Source organism: Prevotella sp. CAG:279 (assembly GCA_963637505.1). Lineage (GTDB taxonomy): Bacteria > Bacillota > Clostridia > Lachnospirales > Lachnospiraceae > RUG14243. Next base: position 7,187 of record CAVHNP010000060.1, on the reverse strand, counting down.
TTTTTACAACAAGATATGTTTCTCTCGGATCCATCCTTGTTTCCATCAGTCTGCCGATTTTTGCGGGACTTTTTCATTCTGCAGACTGGCTGTATGTGGGAGGAGCACATTTTACGGAATTCATTCTGCTCCTGTGTGCGATCGGAGCCTTGAATATTTTCCGTCACAGATCCAATATCGTAAGATTGATCCATGGAAACGAAAATAAGATCGGAAGTAAAACACAAACAAAAAATAGCTGATCCAAAAGGCAGACTTTTGAGGTCATTTTAGGAGGCAATGAGAATGGCTAAGGTAGGGATAATCGGAGCCGGAAGCTGGGGCGTCGCTCTTGCTACGGTTTTGGATGAAAACGGGCATGACCTGACAGTATGGTCTTTACTCGAGGAGGAAGTAAATATGCTGAATGCAGAGCATGAGCATAAAAGTAAACTTCCGGGAGTAAAGCTTTCAGAGAAAATTTTATTTACAACAGACCTGAAAAAAACAATTCGGGGAATGGACCTTGTCGTCCTTGCGGTTCCGTCTCCCTATGTACGCAGTACAGCAAAGCAGATGAAAGCCTTCGTAGAAGAGGGGCAGATCATCGTTGATGTGGCGAAGGGCATCGAAGAAGACAGCCTGATGCCGATGACAGAGATCATTGCAGAAGAGATTCCTCAGGCAGATGTTGCCATCTTATCCGGCCCGTCTCATGCGGAAGAAGTCAGCAGAAAGATGCCGACAAGCATTGTTGCCGGAGCAAGAAAGAAGGCAACAGCGGAATATGTCCAGAATCTTTTTATGAATTCCTATTTCCGTGTTTATACCAGTCCGGATGTATTGGGAATCGGTCTTGGCGGTTCCCTGAAAAACGTCATTGCACTTGCTGCCGGTATGGCTGATGGCCTGGGCTGCGGAGACAATACCAAGGCGGCTCTGATCACCAGAGGCATCAAGGAGATCAGCAGACTGGCTGAGAGAAGGGGAGCTTATGATGAAACCGTCATGGGACTTTCCGGTCTGGGAGATCTGATCGTTACCTGTGCCAGCGTTCACAGCCGAAACAGAAAGGCAGGTTACCTGATCGGTCAGGGTAAGACCATGCAGGAAGCAATGGATGAGGTGCAGATGATCGTAGAAGGCGTTTATTCTGCAAAGGCAGCCAGAAAAATGGCAGAAGAATATGAAATCGAGCTTCCGATCATAGATGAAGTGAACCGGGTTCTTTTCGAGGATAAGAATGCCAGAGAAGCCCTCTATGATCTCATGCAAAGAGATAAAAAGAAAGAACATACCGTTCTGAAATGGGAAGCCTGAGAAAGACTTTTACAATATAAAAGGAAGAAAAGAATGAAGATAGAACTGAAAAAATTAGACGAGAATGCGATCCTGCCTTCAAGAGGCAGCAGCCAGGCGGCAGGTTATGATCTTTATGCCCTTTCAGAGGAGGCGATTTCTATCGAACCTCACAGCACGGTTATGGTGGGAACCGGCCTTTCCATGGCGATTCCGGATGGCTATTTCGGAGGCGTCTTTGCCAGATCCGGTCTTGCTTCCAAGAGAAGCCTTCGTCCGGCAAACTGTGTTGGCGTGATCGATTCGGATTACAGAGGGGAATTGATCGTACCCCTTCACAATGACAGTGACGAAATCAGGGTGATCGAAGGGTATGAGAGAATTGCCCAGCTGATTATTCTTCCCTACCTGTCCGTAGAGTTTGATGAGGTAGAGGAGCTTGATGAAACAGGAAGAGGAAACAGCGGCTTTGGCAGTACCGGCCGTAATTAGTCTGCATGAGCAAGAGCTATAGGACAAGGAAGTGAATTGTTCTATAGCTCTTTTTTATCGTATAGGAAACTTCGTTTCTATACGATAAAAAAGCACGGAGATGCGCAGCTCGCGGAGCTGAAATTAATGCTTCGCATTCCGCTCGCGCGCGGGCGTATGCGCAAGCGCATACTTTTTTTAAATAAGTGTTGACATTGATGGGGGCTGGGTGTATCTTAATTAAGAAGAAATTAGCACTCCAATCAGATGAGTGCTAACAAGAAAAAACAAGGCTAGACAGAGAATGACCCGGTATTCAAATGGACGATAAGTTAGACGAGAGAAAAACGAAAATATTGAATATTATCATTAAAGAATATCTCAAGAGCGGAGAGCCGGTCGGATCAAGAACCATTTCCAAGGATCCTGATCTGAAGGTAAGCTCGGCAACGATCCGGAATGAGATGTCGGATCTGGAGGAGATGGGATATATTCTTCAGCCTCACACATCATCCGGAAGGATTCCTTCCGATAAGGGCTATCGCTTTTATGTCGATAACATGATCTTAGAGCAGGATCGGGAGCTTTCCCATATCCGTAAAAAAATGGATGAGCAGGCTCAGAAAACAGACAAGATGGAGAAGCTCCTGCAGCAGGCTGTTAAGGCACTGGCAGAGCAGACAAATTATACCTCTATTGTTTCTGCTCCGGCTCTTTCCGGCAGCAAGGTGAAATTCATCCAGCTTTCGAATGTAAGCAAACGCAACATTCTGGCTGTTATTGTTCTGGAAGGAAACCGTGTTAAGAATCAGATGCTTCGTGTGAATGAAGATATTGATAATGAATCAATCCTCAAGCTGAACATTCTTCTGAATACACATCTGAACGGCCTGAACCTGGAACAGATCAATCTCGGAACCATTTCCAGTCTGAAGGAACAGGCGGGCATTCACAGCGGTGTTGTCAGTGATGTACTGGATCTGATCGTGGAAGCAATTCACGAGGATCAGGATCTGCAGGTTTATACCAGCGGAACGACCAATATCCTGAAGTATCCGGAGCTTTCCGATAAGCAGAAGGTTTCCGATCTCTTGAATACCTTCGAGAGCAAGGAAGGCCTGACGGAACTGATATCGGATTCTATCAGTCCGGATCATAAAACCGGCATTCAGGTATATATTGGTGAAGAAGCACCGGTAGAGGCTCTGAAGGATTGCAGCGTTGTCACCGCAACCTATGATTTCGGAGACAATGTAAAGGGTATGATCGGAATCGTCGGCCCGAAGAGAATGGATTATCAGAATGTTGTCGATAATCTGAATGTTGTAAAAGAAAAACTCGATGAAGTTTTCAAGGAAAAACGCCTTGAGGCTTCTCCTAAAGATACTGAGTAAATGAGGTGAGCAATATGGCTGAAGAAAAAAAGCAGTCTTCCCAGGAAGAAGAGCTGAAAGAAACAAAGGAGACTGAAACAGAAGAAACTCCGGTGGAAGAAGCAGCTGAGAAGAAAGAAAAAAAGAAGGAGAAAAAAGACTCCGAGAAGAAAAATAAAAAAGATAAAAAAGATGAGCAGATCGCCGATCTGACAGATCGTGTACAGAGACAGATGGCTGAATTCGATAATTTCCGTAAACGTACAGAAAAGGAAAAGAGCCAGATGTTTGACATGGGAGCCAAATCCATTTTGGAGAAAGTGCTTCCGGTGATCGATAATTTTGAACGAGCTTTGGCCGGCGTGAGTGAAGATGCCGCAGAAGATGCTTTCGTAGACGGAATGAATAAGATCTACAAGCAGATGTTCCAGATGCTGGAAACTGCCGGTGTTACTCCGATTGAAGCAGTCGGCAAAGAATTTGATCCGAATTATCATAATGCAGTAATGCATGTAGAAGATGATGCTTTCGGTGAGAATGAGATCGTTGAAGAATTCCAGAAAGGCTATATGTATCATGACAGTGTGATTCGTCACAGCATGGTCAAGGTAGCCAATTAATGATAGAACCAAGTTAACAGCAGTAATGTTTTTATAAAGGAGAAATGATCATGAGCAAGATAATTGGTATTGACTTAGGTACAACAAATAGCTGCGTGGCAGTTATGGAAGGTGGTAAACCGGTCGTTATCGCAAACACAGAGGGTGCAAGAACAACACCGTCTATCGTTGCTTTCACAAAGAATGGCGAGAGACTGGTAGGTGAGCCGGCAAAGCGTCAGGCTGTAACAAATGCAGAAAAGACCATCACCTCTATTAAGAGAGAGATGGGTACAAACTATAAAGTAGACATCGATGGCAAGAAGTTCTCCCCGCAGGAGATTTCATCCATGATTCTTCAGAAGCTGAAAAATGATGCAGAATCTTACCTTGGTGAGAGCGTATCAGAAGCAGTTATCACTGTTCCTGCATACTTCAATGATGCACAGCGTCAGGCAACAAAGGATGCAGGTAAGATTGCAGGTCTTGATGTAAAACGTATCATCAACGAGCCGACAGCAGCAGCTCTGGCTTATGGACTTGATAATGAGCATGAGCAGAAGATCATGGTATATGACCTTGGTGGTGGTACCTTCGATGTATCTATCATCGAGATCGGCGACGGTGTTATCGAAGTACTTGCAACTTCCGGTGATAACAGACTCGGTGGTGATGACTTTGACCAGAGAATCGTTGATTGGATGATCGCTGAATTCAAGGCAAAAGAAGGCGTAGACCTTTCTTCCGATAAGATGGCTATGCAGAGACTGAAAGAAGCAGCTGAGAAGGCGAAAAAAGAGCTTTCCTCTGCTACAACAACAAATATCAACCTGCCTTTCATCACTGCAACAGCAGAAGGTCCGAAGCATTTCGATATGGATCTGACAAGAGCCAAATTCGATGAGCTGACACACGACCTTGTGGAGAGAACAGCAACTCCTGTTTCCAACGCTCTGCGTGATGCAGGACTGAATGCATCCGATCTTGGACAGGTTCTCCTGGTTGGTGGTTCGACAAGAATCCCGGCTGTTCAGGACAAGGTAAAACAGCTGACAGGCAAGGAGCCTTCTAAGAGCCTGAACCCGGATGAATGTGTTGCAATCGGTGCTTCTATCCAGGGTGGTAAGCTTGCAGGTGATGCAGGTGCCGGCGACATCCTTCTTCTGGATGTTACTCCGCTGTCACTTTCTATCGAGACAATGGGTGGTATCGCAACTCGCCTGATTGAAAGAAATACAACAATTCCGACAAAGAAGAGCCAGATCTTCTCAACTGCAGCAGATAATCAGACAGCCGTTGATATCAACGTTGTACAGGGTGAGCGTCAGTTCGCGAAGGACAACAAATCTCTCGGCCAGTTCCGTCTCGATGGTATCCCGCCTGCACAGAGAGGAGTTCCTCAGATCGAGGTTACTTTCGATATCGATGCAAACGGTATCGTAAATGTTTCCGCAAAGGATCTCGGAACAGGAAAAGAACAGCATATCACGATCACAGCAGGCTCCAATATGTCTGATGACGAGATCGATAAGGCTGTAAAAGAAGCAGCAGCTTTTGAGGCTCAGGATAAGAAACGTAAGGAAGCAATCGATGCCAGAAACGAGGCTGATTCCTTCGTATTCCAGACACAGAAGGCTCTGGATGAGGTTGGCGATAAGGTTGATGCCGCTGACAAGAGCGAGGTAGAGGCAGATCTGAATGCACTCAAATCCCTGCTTGAAGCTCATCCGAATGCAGATGAGATGTCAGATGCCGAGATCGATGAGATGAAGGCAGCCAAAGAAAAGCTGATGAACAGTGCACAGAAGGTATTTACAAAGATGTATGAGCAGCAGGCAGCTCAGCAGCAGGGTCAGGCAGGTCCGACACCGGATATGAATGCAGGACAGAGCAATGCAGGCGGCGATGATGACATCGTAGATGCTGATTACAAAGAAATCTAATAACTATATGGGAATTTAATGAGATAAAATTCTATGAGCTGTCAGAAGACAGCGATAGGAGGCCTCGCCGTAATGGCGAGGCATGTCTCATATTTGGAAAAGAAGATGGCAGAACAAAAAAGAGATTACTATGAAGTCCTCGGTGTCGATAAGAATGCCGATGACGATACGATAAAAAAAGCTTACCGTAAGCTGGCAAAAAAATATCATCCTGATATGAATCCGGGCGATAAGGAAGCAGAAGCTAAATTCAAGGAAGCTTCCGAGGCCTATGCAGTTCTCAGTGATAAAGACAAAAGAGCCAAGTATGATCAGTTTGGCCATGCAGCCTTCGACGGAAGCGGCGGTGGCGGCGGATATGATTTCTCCGGCATGGATTTTACAGATATGTTTGGTGATATTTTCGGCGATCTTTTCGGCGGCGGTTTCGGCAGAAGTACCAGAAGCAATCCGAATGCGCCAAAAAGGGGTGCCAGCCTGAGAGCCAGGGTGCATATTTCCTTTGAAGAAGCTGTTTTTGGCTGCGAGAAGGAAATCGAACTGGTTTTAAAGGATGAATGTAAGACCTGTCATGGTACAGGAGCAAAGCCGGGTACCTCACCTGAGACCTGCAGCAAGTGTAACGGAAAGGGACGGGTTGTATTCAGCCAGCAGTCTCTTTTTGGTATGGTACAGAATGTACAGACCTGTCCGGATTGCCGGGGAACAGGTAAGATCATTAAAGACAAGTGTTCCGACTGCTACGGTACCGGCTATGTTTCCTCCAAGAAGAGGATCAAGGTTTCCATTCCGGCAGGTATTGATGACGGACAGAGCGTAAGAATCCGTGAAAAAGGAGAGCCGGGCGTGAATGGCGGCCCGAGAGGAGACCTTCTTGTAGAAGTAAATGTTTCCAGACATCCGATTCTTCAGAGACAGGATATGGATCTTTTCTCAACCGCACCTCTTACCTTTGCCCAGGCTGCACTCGGAGGCGAAGTAAAACTTACGACAGTAGACGGAGATGTTCTCTATAAGGTTGAGCCGGGAACACAGACAGATACCCGGATTCGCCTGAAGGGAAAAGGCGTTCCTTCCCTCAGAAACAAGAATATCCGCGGTGATCAGTATGTTACCTTTGTGGTACAGACTCCCAAGCATATCAGTGCAGAAGCCAAGGAGCTTCTGAAACAGTTTGATGCGCTTACGGATGATTCCCTTCATGCAGACTTTGATCTTGATGAAGAGAAAACAGTCGATGCAAAAGAAAAGAAACATCACTTCTTCGGAAAAAAGGATAAATAATTCATAAAGCGAGAATGTTCTGCGAGAGTTCATTCTCGCTTTTTTCGGTATCGTGTTTTAATGTTGTACTGCAAAGGGATGATGATATGCCGCAAAAGACGGTAGCGAGGCTTCCGTAGGGAGCTGCAGGCGGCTTATTCGCGAAAAAGGCCGAGATGTTCTGCCCAGGATCAAAAACCGTTGAAAAGCCCTCAGTGTATATCGTGCCGCGTAAGCGGTGCGATGAAACGAAGGCGCAT
>CAVHNP010000059.1:0-15105 GCA_963637505.1 Prevotella sp. CAG:279 | reverse complement strand
CATAAAGGCCGAGATGTTCTGCCCAGGATCAAAAACCGTTGAAAAACCCCAGTGCTTAGCAAGAGGTGCATGGTACATGTACCTCGAGCTTAGCATCTGCTGGGTTTTTCCCCGAGCGAGAGCGTGTTTTAGATCTGGCAGAATCATTCTCGGCCTTTTGTTTGTTTTTTCATATCCAAACTTTTTTACGTACCAGGAATTCCTGGTACGTAAAAGGCAGTTACACTGGTGTAACTGCCCCTAATCTCTTGGTATGCTTTTCACTTAGATATTACATATCCGGCTCAATCATGCCGTATGATCCGTCTTTTCTCTTATATACAACACTGACAAGATCCGTATCCGCATTCATGAAAACAAAGAAGCTATGTCCTAAAAGTTCCATCTGGATGCAGGCATCCTCGGGATACATCGGTTTTACTTCAAAATGCTTGGTACGGATAATGTCAACCTCTTCATCCTCGAATTCTTTTTCGATGAATTCCTGTTTGAAGCTTGCGCTGCCGTGTTTTTTGTCGATGATCTTATTTTTGTATTTCTTAAGCTGACGTTCGATCACTTCTTCTACAAGGTCAATGGATACATACATATCGCTGCTGACCTGCTCGGAACGGATAATATTTCCTTTGATCGGAATCGTAACCTCGATTTTCTTTCGATCCTTTTCAACACTTAATGTAACATCTGCCGGTGTATCAGCGGTAAAATAACGATCAAGCTTGTTGAGGCGTTCCTCCACAGCTTCCCTCATGCCATCTGTGACCTCCAGGTTTTTTCCTGTAATCGTTATGCGCATATACAACACCCCTTTCGTTTATAAATTATAAATCTATTATAACCATAATCTGAAAAGACTGCAATTTCTTTTCGTATTTTCTGAATTTTTATGAATTTTATGCCTTTTCCGCTTCTTCCGGCTGGGGTTTCTGCTGGGAAAGGGAGATTTCCGGCATCAGCTCATTCGCCATCATATCCAGAATCTTCTGCAGGGTCTTCTGCTCTGCCTCATCCAGTCTTTCCTCCAGACGCTCTACCACACGGTTCACATACTCTACGCTGATATTATAATAATCCAGGTACTTCTGTGTTACCTGCAGATGGTATTCTCTTCTGTCATTCTTGGACTGCTTCTTAACCAGATACCCTTTCTGGATCAGCTTATTGATCTTATAGGCCGCATTGGGGGAGGATATATTTGCAAAGGAAGCAAATTCATTTATCGTCGGGCTGCCCATGGCATAGATCAGCTCCATACAAAAGGTTTCTACGGTCGTAAGCGTTGCCTCTCTGTTTTTAAACTTACCCATTACTTCCCGATAAAAATGCAATTTAAATTTTGAATAGACATTATTAAAAGATTCTTCCAGCTTCATCCAATACCCCTTCGCATAGTTGTTTCAATATTTTTAGTTAAAATATCACAAACAGTATAGCCTATGGGGATCCCTTACGTCAAAGCAAAAGTAAGTTCCGCCCTAACGGCAAGCTCTCCATCTACCCTTGCCTCTGCTTTGGCAAAGCCCACCGGACCTTTTCTTGCCGTCAGTTCACAATATAGCTCCAGGCAGTCTCCCGGCCGGACCTGTCTCTTAAATCTGGCATTTTTGATCCCGCCAAAAAGAGCCAGTTTTCCCTTATTTTCTTCTTCCATCAAAAGGGCAACTGCCCCTGTCTGGGCTAAAGCTTCTATGATCAGGACACCGGGCATGATATGCTGACCCGGAAAGTGTCCCATAAAGTGCATCTCATTTGCACTAACGCATTTTATGCCTTTTGTCCACTTTCCTGCCTCTCCGTCAATGATCTTATCCACAAGAAGGAAGGGATATCTGTGTGGAAGAATTGCTTCTATTTCGTTTGAATTCAGCTGCATGCTTCTGTCTCCTCATACTTTTTGAAAATCAGAGAGGCATTATGGCCGCCAAAGCCAAGGGAATTTGACATGGCATAGCGGATTTCTCCCTCTCTTCCCTGATTGGCTACGATGTCCAGATCACAGTCCGGGTCCGGCTGAAGGTAGCCTATGGTCGGCGGATAATAGGCATTTTTGATCGCCAGACTTGTGATCAAAGCCTCCAGAGCTGCACTGGCGCCCAGAAGATGTCCCGTCATGGACTTTGTCGAGCTCATCTTAAGATGATGAGCATGTGAGCCGAAAGCCTTTTTCACGGCAGCCGTCTCTGCCCGGTCATTCATGGGAGTGGAAGTTCCATGTGCATTGATATAATCGATCTGCTCCCCTTCTATTCCCGCATCGGAAAGGGCTCTTTGCATGCAGGCAGCTGCACCTGCTCCGTCAGCAAGAGGTGCTGTAATATGGTAAGCATCGCAGGAAGCTCCGTAGCCGATCAGCTCGGCATAGATCTTCGCCCCTCTTTTTCTGGCATGCTCCAGTTCCTCCAAAACCAGGACCGCTGCTCCTTCTCCCATGACAAAACCGCTTCTTTCCCGGTCAAAGGGAATGGAAGCCCTGACGGGATCCTCTCCTTCATATAAGGCCTTCATTGAAGTAAAGCCTCCCATGGAAAGAGGGGTAATCGCTGCCTCACTTCCTCCGCAAAGCATGAGATCTTCATAACCGTCCCGGATATTCCGGAAGGCATCACCGATCGCATTTGCCGCGCTTGCGCAGGCCGTTACCTGACAGCTGCAAATGCCCTGCAGATGATAACGAATGGCAATCTGCCCTGCTGCCATATTGGAGATGGCCATCGGAATGAAAAAGGGAGAGACTCTGTCATAGCCTTTTTCAGCTCCCTTGTGATCTTCCGCTTCAATTGTGGAAATCCCTCCGATGCCGCTGGCAAGCATTACGCCCCATCTTGATCGATCTTCTTTTTCTTCCTTCAGACCGGCATCCTGCATCGCCTCTGCTGCTGCCATCATGGCAAATCTGCTGTAGCGATCCATCTTGCGGAGATCCTTCTTACTGATCACGGACTCAAAGTCCGGCTCCTTGACCTCAGCCGCCAGCTTCACCTTACGGTTGCTTGTATCATAGGTCCTGATTCGTTCAATCCCGCATCTCCCTTCCCGGATGGAAGCCCAGGTTTCTTCTTTGTTATTGCCTATGGGATTCATCGTTCCCAGTCCGCTTATTACAACTCTTCTTTTCATCAGACTGCCATTCCTCCATCTACGCAAAGAACCTGTCCTGTGATATAAGCTGCCTCTTCTCCTGCCAGAAAGGCTGCTGCATTTGCCACATCCTCCGGCCTGCCGATCCTTCCGGCCGGAATCATGGACAGCATCTGCTTCTTTGCCGTTTCACTCATCTGCTCAGACATTTTGGTTTCGATCATGCCGGGAGCTAAGGCATTCACCGTGATATTTCTGGATGCCAGCTCCTTCGCCAGGCTCTTTGTCATGCCGATCACCCCTGCCTTGGATGCTGCATAATTGACCTGGCCGGGATTTCCCCGAAGGCCTACCACTGAACTGATATTTATGATTCTGCCGTAACGCTGCTTCAGCATGATCCTGGAAGCCTTCTTCATGCAGTTGTAAGATCCCTTCAGATTAATCTCGATCACCCGGTCAAAGTCCTCTTCCTTCATCCGAAGAATGAGATTATCCCTTGTGATTCCGGCATTATTGATCAGGATATCGATCCGTCCTGTCAGGGTCAGGGCTTTTTCAAATAGCTGCTCTACTTCTTCTTCCTTGGAAACATCTGCCTGAACCAAAAGAGCCTGCACGCCAAGCTTTTCCGCCTCCCGGGCTGTCTCTTCCGCTTCTTTTTCTGCACTTGTATAATTAATGACCACATTGACTCCATCCCTAGCCAGGCGAAGGGCAATGGCTCTTCCGATTCCCCTGGCTGCGCCCGTGATGATGGCTGTCCGCTTTTCCATGCTCATGCTTTTTCTCCTTTGCTTTTATTCTGCTCTGTATGCTTCCAGAAACTTTTCCAGGCTTTTTACATCCTCGATCGCATAGGTCTTCAATCCCTTTTCGCTTCTTTTCACAAAGCCGCTTAAGCTTTTTCCGGGGCCGATCTCCAGAATCTCTTCCACGCCCTGCTTTGCCAGATAGTGAATGCTGTCTTCCATCCGCACACTGCTCTGCACCTGCTTTACCAAAAGCTCTTCTATGCTTTCTCCCTCCTGCAGGGGAAGGGCACTTACGTTGAAAATGACGGGAATCTTCGGCTTCGCAAAGGAGCTTTCCCGAAAGCGTTTTTCCAAAGCATCTCCTGCCGGTTTCATGAAAGAGGTATGAAAGGGACCGCTGACCTTCAGCCTCATGCACCTTTTTGCTCCTGCCTCCAGGGCATATCCTTCCGCCGCAGCAACCGCCTTTTCTTCCCCGGCAATCACGATCTGTCCTTTCGCATTGTAATTGGAGATTTCCACCCGGCCCGCCTCTTCTGCCTTAGCAACTGCCTGCCTTACCGCTTCCGGCTCCAGTCCCAGAACCGCACTCATTGCACAGGAAAGGCCAAAAGAAGCTTCTTCCATTGCCTTTCCCCGAAAGGCCAAAAGACGGATCAACTCTCCCAGATCAAAGACTCCGGCTGCATATAAGGCGCTGTACTCTCCCAGACTGAGGCCTGCCACGAAATCCGGACGAATTCCTTCTTCTTCCAGAACCGCCAAAAGTCCTGCCGCAAAGGCAGCCATCGCCGGCTGGGTATACCTGGTAGAAGACAGGATCTCCTCCGGGCCCTCAAAGAGCAATGCTTTTAATGACTTATACTGATAGGAAGCATCCCCTCCTGAGATCTCGGAAAAGATCTCCTCGGCCTGATCGATTACCCCGGCAAAGGCACTTCTCTTTTCATAGAGATTTCTTCCCATGCCGACCTTCTGGCTGCCCTGTCCGGCAAACAAAAATGCCCTTTTCATGCCTCTTCTTCCTCCTTCGGAGCAGATAAGCCTGCCCTCACTTCTTCCCCTCTTTTCTCCAGCTCGGCAAAAATCTCTGCCAGACTCTTTATCTCATGCAGCTGACCGCAGACCTGTCCTGCCATCAGAGAGCCTGTTTTTGTATCTCCCTCGAAAACCGCTCTGCGAAGGGAACCCAGGGTGAAAGCTTCCAGTTCCATCTTGTCTGCTCCTTCCTTTTCCCTCTTCACATAGTCTCTCGCCATCTTATTTTTCAGAATACGAACCGGTGTGCCGCCGATCCTGCCGGTTACCACGGTTCCGTTATCCTTCGCCTCTAAGAGAGCCTGCTTATAATTTTCATGGATCGGGCATTCCTCCGATACCAGAAGACAGGTTCCGATCTGTACCCCGCAGGCACCTAAGGCATAGGCTGCCGTAAGCTGTCTTCCGTCTGCAATACCCCCTGCAGCGATCACCGGAATATTCAGTCCGTCACACATCTGGGGCACCAGGGCCATCGTTGTCATCTCGCCGACGTGGCCTCCGCTCTCCGTGCCCTCCGCAATGATGGCATCCGCCCCCTGTCTTTCCATCCGGATCGCCATCGCCAGGCTGGAAGTAACCGGGAAAACCTTCATATCATGTGCCTTCCAAAGTTCCATATACTTTCCGGGCATTCCTGCTCCTGTTGTAACGATCCCAACCCCCATCTTCGCGATCAGCTCCGCCATCTCGTCTGCATGCGGATTCATCAGCATCAGATTCACGGCAAAGGGCCGATCCGTCAGAGAAGCACAGGTCTCAATCTCCTTTTCCAACTGCTTCGTATCCATTCCGCCGGCGGCGATTGTTCCCAGGGCTCCTGCATTGGAAACCGCTGCCGCAAAGCTGCCTGTTGCAATATTGGCCATTCCTCCCTGAATAAAGGGATATCTGATTTTCAGCATCTCATTTAATTTCATGCTTTTTCCTTTCCGCCTGCTCGGCTCAAGCTGTATTCCCTTCCTATTTCCTTATCCTTCCCTTACCCTTCAAGATAAATACTTCCGTAGGTCAGGCCTCCGCCGAAACCGATGCAGAAGATCTTCTTTCTGCCGTTCAGTCTTCCGTCTGCCCTCATATTATCCAGAAGGATGGGAATGCTTGCCCCGGAGGTATTTCCATAATTTTCAATATTCTGGGGCAGCTTTTCTGCCGGAAGATCCAGCCTTTTTCTGACATATTCCAGAATTCTTTGATTGGCCTGATGGCAGACAATATAATCCACCTCTTCTGCCGATAATCCGGTCTGCTCAAAAAGCTGCCTGATATTCTCTTCGATCGTCTTAACCGCAAAGCGAAAGACTGCCTTGCCATCCATGCGAATGTAGGGATCCGGTCTGCCCAAGCCTTCTACATGAAGGGTTTCTATATCTCCCTTTGCGCCCAGACTTCCGAAAAAGCCCAAAAGATCTGGTCTCTTTTCGATCAAAGCTGCTCCTGCGCCATCTCCAAAGAGCACGGCTGTCGACCGATCCTGTAAGTCCAGGATTCTGGACAGCTGCTCCGATCCGATGACCAGGGCATAGGATTTTTTCCCTGCCGGCAGTATATGATAGGCAAGATGAAGTCCATAGACAAAACCTGAGCAGGCCGCATTAAGATCAAAGGCCGGGATATCCTCCCGCAGTCCCAGTCTTTTCTGAAGGATACAGGCCATAGAGGGCGTTGCATAATCCCCTGTGATTGTTGCAACTATTAAAAGATCAATCTCCTCCGGTAAGATCTTCGCTTCCCGAATAGCCTTTTTTGCCGCTTCCGCAGCAAGATCTGCATTTTTTTCCTTTTTACTGAAATACCTTCTTTGAATCCCGGTTCTTGTCCGAATCCATTCATCACTGGTCTCTACCTTTTCTGACAGTGCCTCATTTGTAATCATCTGCTCCGGCACGGCATGGCCGGTCGCAAGAAGTCTGATTCCATCCATTCTTTTATTCCTTTATCTGCCCAATTCTCCGGTATTTCTCATAGCGCCTTTTCAGGAGTTCTTCCTCAGAGAGTTCCGACAGCTCCGAAAGTGTTTTTCTGATCAGCCGGCGGATGCTGTCAAAAACAGCCTCCTTGTTCTTCTGAATGCCTCCCCTGCCTTCTTCGATCACGCCATCGGCAAAACCATCCTGATAGATTTCCTCTGCCGTAAGATGCATCAGGTCGCAGGCTTCTTTTTTCCTGCCGGCATCCTTCCAAAGAATGCTGGCAAAGCCCTCCGGCGACAAAATGGAATAGACGGCATTTTCCAGCATATAAAGCCGGTCTCCCAGGCCGATCGCCAGGGCACCGCCGCTGTTTCCTTCTCCTGTGACGATCACAAGGATGGGCACCTTCAATCCGCTCATCGCCTGCAGATTTTCCGCAATGGCAAGGCTCTGTCCGTGCTCCTCCGCCTCGATACCGGGATAAGCCCCTGGGGTATCAATAAAGCAGATAATGGGTCTGCCAAACTTCTCCGCCTGCCTCATCAAACGAAGGGCCTTTCTGTAGCCCTCCGGATTCGGCATACCAAAGTTCACTGCCATATTTTCCTTGAGATTTTTCCCCTTTCTATGGCCGATCACCGTCACAGGTCTGCCCTCAAAAAGGGCAATTCCGCCATAGATAGCCGGATCCTCTTTTCCCAGCCTGTCTCCTCTTAATTCCAGAAAATCCTCAAAGAGCTCTTCCGTATAGTCCAATATGGTAGGCCGCTTCTTATCCCTTGCGGCAAGTACCCTTTCATAGGCACTTACCTTCTTTTCTGTTTTTTCTTTCATGGAAGCTCTCTCCTATGTATCCGAAGAATCCTGCTGAGTACTTCTTTTATTTCGCCTCTCTGCAGAACCCGGTCAACAAATCCATGCTTTTCCAAAAATTCTGCCCTCTGAAAGCCTTCCGGCAGTTCCTGTCCGATCGTCTGCCGAATGACCCGGGGGCCGGCAAAACCGATCAAGGCACCTTCCTCTGCCAGAATAATATCTCCCAGGCTGGCAAAGCTGGCACTGACACCGCCCGTGGTCGGATGGGTCAGAACAGAGATAAAAAGGCCGCCCTCCTCCTTAAAGGCTCTGATGGCAGCTGAAGTTTTGGCCATCTGCATCAGGGCAAAAAGCCCCTCCTGCATTCTGGCTCCTCCGCTGGCTGAAAAGAGAAGCAAGGGCAGTTTCTCTTCCCTTGCCCTCTCTGCAAAAAGGGTCACCTTTTCTCCTACCGCCGTTCCCATGCTGCCCATCATATAAGAAGCATCCAGCACACCGACCAGGATCTTACAGCCGTCAATCCTGCCGTAGCCTCCGTAAAGAGCATCCGAAAGGCCGCTCTTTTCTTCTGCCTCCTGTCTTTTTTCCTCATAGCCCGGAAAATGCAGGGGATCCATGGAAGAAAGCTCCGGATAAAGCGGCTCGAAGCTTTCCGGATCCAGCAAAAGCTTCAGTCTTACTCGTCCCGAAATCGGCATATGATAGCCGCAGGCTCTGCAGACATAAAGATCCTTTCTCCATTGCGCCCCGGAGAAGCTCCTGCCGCATTTTTTGCAGGCAAGAAGCCCCTTTTTCTCCTGCAGGCCTCTTTTCTTTCTCAATTCCTTAAAGGAAAAAAAACTTTCCCTTCTTCTCCGAAATTCCTCCTGCATCACAAGGCCTCCCTACTTTCTTTTTTCCATTCCAGCAGAGCCTCCGTATTCTTTTCCAAAAAAGAGGTATCATACTGCCCCTTTAGGAAATCCGGATGATAGCTCAAAAGAAATAAAAATTCTACATTGGTCTGGATTCCCTCTGCCATCATTTCCTCCAGAGCAACCCGCATTCTCCGAATGGCCTCCAGTCGCCCGTTTGCATGGACGATAATCTTAGCAATCATGGAATCATAAAAGGGGGATATTTCACAGCCCTGGTATAAGGCCGTTTCCACCCTGACACCGATCCCGTCCGGAAGATGAAGCATTTTCACCTTTCCCGGCGAGGGCGCAAAGTGATTTGCCGGATCCTCTGCATTGATCCGAAACTCGATGGCATGTCCGGAAAAGTGGATGTCTTCCTGTTTGACCGACAGGTTCAGCCCCGCTGCGATCCGGATCTGTTCCCTTACCAGATCGATCCCCGTCACGGCCTCCGTCACCGGATGTTCCACCTGGATCCGGGTATTCATCTCGATAAAATAAAAATTCCCTTCCTGATCCAGAATAAATTCCACGGTTCCGGCACTGTAATAGCCCGCCGCACGTGCGGCCCGAAGGGCTGCAGCGGCCATTTTCTTTCTTAATTTCGGTGTCAGGGCCTTAGAAGGACTCTCCTCCAAAAGCTTCTGCCTTCTGCGCTGCATGGAGCAGTCTCTTTCTCCCAAATGGACGATATGCCCCTGCTTATCCCCAAGGATCTGAAACTCTATATGATGAGGATTCTCGATCAGCTTCTCCATATACATGCGGCCGTCTGCAAAGCCGGCAAGCGCCTCCGCTCTTGCTTCCGAAAAGGCCTCTCTGACCTCCGCTTTGGAATAAGCCGTCCGCATGCCTCTGCCACCGCCGCCTGCTGCTGCCTTGATCAAAACCGGATAACCGATCTTCTCCGCCTCTACTTCTGCTGCATCCTCATCCTCTACCAGACCATCCGAACCTGGCACGATCGGCACCCTATTCTTTTTCATCAGTTCCCTTGCCGCTTCCTTATTGCCCAGCATTCTGATCAGATTGGCAGAAGGACCTATAAATTCTATGCCGTTCTTTTCACAGGCCTCGGCAAATTCCGGATTCTCAGAAAGGAAGCCATAGCCGGGATGAATTGCCTCACAGCCTGTCTGAAGGGCAGCCTCAATGATCTGCTTCTGCTTCAGATAGCTGTCCTTCGAAGGCGGCGGCCCGATACATATCGCCTGATCCGCCAGAAGCACCGGCAGAGAATCCTTATCCTCTGTCGAATAGACCAGAACCACCTCAATATCCAAAGCCCTGCAGCACCTGAGCAGACGAAGTGCGATTTCTCCTCTGTTTGCGATCAGGATCCGTTTAAACATTTCCCTCTCCTTTCTCATCTGCCGCTTTTTATCAGCAGCCCACCTTGCTCTCTTTTTCAACAATAAAAAGACAAGGATAACAGTTACAACTCTTCCTGCTTCTTTACTTCACAGGAAGAGCCTCAACAATTTCATCCAGATAAAGAAGGACCTGATCATAGGCTACAAAATCGCCGTTCTCTACCAGCAGCTCCTTCACCAGGCCGTCACAAGGGGAAGGGATCTCATTCATCACCTTCATCGCCTCGATCAGTCCGATGGTCTCTCCTGCTTTTACCTTCTGTCCTTCTTTCACATAAGGCTCTGCCCCCGGTTCCGGCGCTGCATAAAAGGTACCAACCAAAGGAGCCTTGATGGAGCGAAGTCCCTCTGCCCCTTTCGCCGGCTCCTCAGCTACCTGCTCTTTTTGGCAAATTTCCGCTTCTGTCTCCTTTTCTTCCGGCAGTGGCAGAGCGGCCCGAATATTCTGATCTTCTTTTTTCAAATGCAGCTTCAGCTTCTCCGTTTCCAGATCCAGCTCAGAAAAGGAAGCCTTCTCAAAGCGATCCATCAGTTCCTGCAGCTGCTCCCATGTAAGCTCCATTTTTCTGCCTTTCCCTATTTGTGTGTATCGATATAGCTGACAATATCTTGCACGGTCTTCAGGTTGACCAGATCCTCATCCGGAATCGTAATTCCATACTCTTCTTCCAAAGCCATATTCAGCTCTACCGCATCCAGGGAATCTGCTCCCAAATCCTCAAAGAGATTAGAACTGATCTGAATCTCATCCTTTTCCAGACTAAGGGTATCCACCATAATTTCTCTTACTTTTTCGAAGGTCATTTTTCTTTCTCCTTTACAAAGGCCTATCCTGATCGGGTTTTCTTTACTCATTTTTTCCTGCAGAATAGTTCAGTATTTTAAGTTAATCTTTTTAGTTAAATTATTTTAGCTAAAATCTTTTTACGATATTAAACCCTCTTTTCCCAAAAGTCAACAAAAATAAATTTAATACCCACAAGCGCATAGGCCGAGAATGATTCTGCCGGATCTAAAACACGCTCTCGCTCGGGTTTCATCGTATGGAAATAAAGTTTCCTATACGATAAAAAAGCTGCGTCTTACGACGCAGCAGTTTTCTTTTTCTTTTGATGTAATTTTGTCAAAAATTCGTACAGGAACTGAGCAAGAAAGGCACAGACAATTCCCAAAAGGGCTCCGCCCAGCACATCCGTAGGATAATGCACACCTACATAGATTCTTGATAGGCTGATCAGAACAGCTAAGGCTAAGATCCAGCCGCTGATCTTCTTGTCGATATTCCGAAAGAGTACGACCGCAACCGCAAAGGCAGAAGCCGTATGTCCCGAAGGAAAAGAAGTTCCGTGGGGCGGCGGTACAAGTGCCTGCAGAGCATCTATTGCCTCATAGGGTCTGGCTCTGGCAACCAGGGGCTTGATCAGGCCATTGGTTGCAAACAGCATCAGAATCAGGGCAATGCCGCAGATCCAGCCATATTTTCTGGTCTTTTTTGAAAAGAGAAGACCCAGGCTGATCAAAATCCAGATAAAGCCACCGTTTCCCAGCATGGTAATTCCGACCATGATCGGATTCAGAAGGGGATTCCGGATGACCTCCTGTACAAAAAGCATAAATGAAGCTTCCATAGTCCTCCTATTCTGTCATTCTAATCGAAGTCCGATAAATCTCTCTGACTTCTTCTGCAGAGACCCTTTTCTTACATTTTGCCAGACTGCCTGCCTTTGTATGAATCACAATGTCCGTATATTTTTCCAGCTCTTCTTCCGTCAGGCTTTCTCTTTCTCCCAGTAAAGCTGCCCAGATCTCCTTCATTTCGTCCAGGCTCTGATAGCCCATGCACTGCAGAATATAGCTGACCCGATCCGGCAACTCCTCTGCCATCTTTTTCAGGTAAGCCGCCATCAAAAGCCCATTGGCTCTTCCATGATCTGTTCCCTGAAAACAGGTCAGTCCATAGCCCATAGCATGCACTACATTGGTACCGGTATTGGCAATGACCATACCGGCCAGCATTGCTGCATAAAGAAGCTGATCCCGATCTTCCGGGCTTAAGATTTCCGGATTTTTCTCCAACTGATCGATCTTGGGCAGATAGGAAGAAAGAATGGAAAGGCTCTCTTCTCCCAGTCGGTCTGACATGGGGGAAGCTGCCAGAGACAGCATACCCTCAATGGCATGACTCATGGCATCAATCGCTGTATTTAACGTCACTTCTCTGCTCAGCTTTTCCATATACTTTCCATCCAGATAGGAAAGCTTCGGAAACATGGCCCTTCCTCCGATCGAGCATTTTGTTTCCTTTTCCGGATAGATCAAAACCGAAACCCTGGTCACCTCAGAACCGGTTCCCGCCGTTGTCGGTATACATACGATCGGAAGGGCACCATCGTCATAGCTGCAGGAAAAAAGTTCTGCATCCTCCAGTTCCTTCTTCGCCATCAGGGCGATTGCCTTTCCCGTATCCATGGGAGAACCGCCTCCGATGGCAATGACAAAGTCAGCCCCCTCTTCTCTGGCCAGCTTGGCTCCATCTCTTGCACAGGCAATCGTAGGATTCGGTATTGCCTGATCATAGATGATATAGTCCTGTTCATTCTTCTCTAAAGCGAAAATCAGATCCTCTAAGGCTCCGTTTTCTTTGGCAGAATGTCTTCCTGTTACAATAATCGCCTTTTTGCCAAAAGACTTCATTTCCCCTGCTTTTTCCCTGACACAGTTTCTTCCGCTGATCAGCCGACTCGGCATTTCATAAGTAAATTGCATGCTTTCCTCCTCCAGTTTATTTTCATTTAAGAATTAAAATATATTTCTTTTAGATTATTTTGTTATAATAAATGATGTGTCTATTGTACATTGTTTTGCGCAATTTGACACAGCTTGGTATCAAACTATGTATAAAAAGTATGCGCTTGCGCATACTCCCGCGCGCGAGCGGAATGCGAAGCATTAATTTCGGCTCCGCGAGCTGCGCATCTCCGTGCTTTTTTATCGTATAGGGAACGAAGTTTCCTATACGATAAAAAGAGTGCAATTTCACACCTATTCGCGCTTTTTGCTGATAGAATTTCTGATTCTGCAGGAGCGCTTTCTCTTATATATCATACCGAAAGGGTTCATGCAAATGAGCAGAGTAATTGGAATCGATTTGGGAACAACCAACAGCTGTGTTGCTGTCTTTGAGGGAAATGAACCGACTGTCATCGTAAACAGTGAAGGCTCAAGAACAACTCCCTCTGTTGTTGCCTATACCAAAAACGGAGAACGTCTTGTCGGTGAACCCGCAAGACGCCAGTCTGTAACCAATATCAAAAATACGGTCTCCTCCATCAAGCGGCATATGGGCGAGGATACCTGCATTTCACTGAACGGGAAGAATTATACCCCTCCCGAGATTTCGGCTATGATCCTGCAGAAATTAAAAAAAGATGCAGAGGCCTATCTGGGAGATAAGGTAAGCGATGCCGTTATCACGGTTCCCGCCTATTTTTCCGATGCCCAGAGGCAGGCCACCAAGGACGCCGGAAGAATCGCCGGTTTGAATGTCCTTCGTATCATCAATGAGCCAACTGCTGCCGCCTTTGCTTATGGTCTGGATAACGGCCAGCCCCAGAAGATCCTGGTTTACGATCTGGGCGGAGGCACCTTTGATGTCTCTGTTATTGAGATCGGAGACAGCCTTATTTCCGTTCTGGCAACCTCCGGAGATAATTATCTGGGTGGGGATGATTTTGATGAGCGGATCGTTCAATATCTGGTAGAAGAATTCAAACGAACCCAAAGAGTCAATATTGCCAATGATCCCACCGCCATGCATCGTCTGCGGGAAGAAGCGGAAAAGGCCAAGATCACCCTTTCCACCTCCACTTCCGCCAATGTCAACCTTCCCTTCCTGGTTACGGTAAAGGGAGAACCGCGGCATATGGATCTGACGATCACGAGAAGCAAGTTTGACGAGATTACAAAGGATCTGGTAGATCGAACCGCAGGACCGGTCAATCAGGCTCTTCGTGATGCCGGCATCTCTGCTTCCCAGCTGAGCAAGGTAATCCTGGTCGGCGGTTCTACAAGGATCCCTGCTGTTCAGAACATGGTTCGTTCCCTGACCGGCAAGGAGCCCTCCCATAATCTGAATCCGGATGAATGCGTTGCCCTCGGCGCCTGCATTCAGGCAAGCAAGTTTGATTCTTCCCTGCCTTCTGCATCAAGAGCAAATGATATCATCCTCATGGATGTAACTCCTTTGACCCTTTCGATTGAAACCGTAGGCGGAATCTGTGCTCCCATCATTGAGCGCAATACCACCATCCCAACCAGAAAGAGTCAGGTCTTTACTACTGCAGGCAATTTTCAGTCTGCCGTAGAGGTTAAGGTCTATCAGGGAGAGCGGCAGTTTGCCCGAGACAACAAGTTACTCGGCAACTTTAGATTAAGAGGCATCAAACGTGCCATGGCCGGCATTCCTCAGATTGAGGTCGCCTTTGATATTGACGCCAACGGCATTGTGACCGTATCTGCCAAGGATCTTGATACCGGAAAGGCCCAGCAAATCACGATCGAATCCAAGTCAGGTCTCTCTGAAGCAGATATTCAGAAAGCTATGGCTGAAGCTGCTGCCTATGAATCCCAGGATTCCTCAGAGATGGAAAAAATCCAGCTCCGGAATGAAGCCCAGCAGTATCTCGCCAAGGTTCAGAATGCCTATGGTGCACAGAAAAAGAGCCTTGACCGTCAGACCCGGTCTCAGCTGAAATCCGCCATGACTGCTCTGGCCAAGGCCCTCTCCAAGACGAAACCGGGAGAGGTCAGCGCGGAGGCAGCCGGTATGATCCAGACGACCAGAGCCAGTCTGGAAAGTGCAGTAGGGGCTTCGGGACTGAGCGGCCTGCTTTAAGGTGATTTTCTGGAAAGCTAAGAAAATTATTATCATGACTCCGAACTGAGTAAATCTCTGGCATGCTTCGTTCTCTGTTCCTCACGTCGCCTATTCGCGACAGCTCCTGCGAAACTCGCGCTCCGCGCTCACTCAGGGCTACGCCCTTCGGCCCCTTGGGCACAGTCGCCCGCTGTCGCTAGCATCCGTTTCGTCACGACGAGAGCCTCGCAAATCGCCATAGATTTACTCAGTCGGAGTTCATGACAAATCACACTTTTCCAAAGAGGCCTTGCCAAAAAATTGATTCGAGTTCGTAAGCAGGATCTTCTAATGACGATTCACAAGGCTCGCGTCGTG
>CAVHNP010000058.1:11163-15292 GCA_963637505.1 Prevotella sp. CAG:279 | reverse complement strand
CTATGGAGCAGGGTCTTACATTCGCTATCCGTGAAGGTGGACGTACTGTAGGATCAGGTAGAGTTGCTACTATCATCGAGTAATTTCGAGTGATAGTTCACAAAACTGTATTTATCAAGGGGTTCAAATTATACTTTGAACCCCTTTTTTACAATCACAAATTGATTTATAAA
Organism: Prevotella sp. CAG:279; assembly: GCA_963637505.1. Taxonomy (GTDB): domain Bacteria; phylum Bacillota; class Clostridia; order Lachnospirales; family Lachnospiraceae; genus RUG14243. The sequence goes on along the minus strand of CAVHNP010000058.1, from coordinate 15,119 downwards.
TCAGGCGCAACCGTTGGAGACAACGGGGGGCAAGACGATAATCTTAAGGCTTGCGGAGGATTCCCTCTGGAGGCCGTTTTTTAGTTCGAGGAAGGGTATGCAGTATACCTTGGAGAAGTAATCTTATGAATAAAATCGAAAGAAAAGTTTTAATATGGATAGAAGAGCATTTATTACTGATTTTGTTATTTGTAGCTACCTTGCTTGGTCTGATCATCCGTTTCGCTTTAAAAGACTTTGTCAGTAATGATTTTATATGGTATTTACAGCCCTGGTATCAAGAAATCGCAGAGAATGGAATTAATGAACAGGTAGGAAATTATAATCTTTTGTATCAAATGGTGATTTGGGTGCTGACCCGGTTATCAATAGAAGCATTGTATGCCTATAAGATTTTCTCTTGTATTTTTGATCTGCTCCTAGCTCTCGCAGCGGCTGCTATTGTTGGTATGAATGTGGAAGGGCAAAGAAAAGAGAAGGCTCTTCTGGCATATTCTGCTGTTTGGCTGTCACCTCTTGTTTTCCTAAACTCGGCAGCATGGGCACAGTGCGACGCGATTTATGTTTTCTTTTGTCTTTTTGCCCTTCTGGCATTAGATGGCAGAAAATACAAGAGTGCTTTTTGCTTACTGGGGCTTGCATTTGCCTTTAAATTGCAGGCTGTGTTTCTTCTTCCGCTCTTTTTCTTTGTTTATTTTTTACGACGGGAGTTTTCTATTCTTCACTTTCTGCTGATTCCGGTGATTATGATGGGAGTTTCTTCTCCGGCTCTGCTATGGGGACGGAGCCTTACAGAGGTATTTACAATCTACGCAAATCAGACAGACACCTACCAGGCGATTTCCATGAATTACCCATCAGTATGGATCCTTTTGTGTAATAGTGTTGATGCTTCTGCGTATAGCTATATGAAGATGCCGGCGATTTGTATGACCGTATTTCTGCTGGCTTTGTTGATGTATTACTGGTTACAGAAAGGCTATAAGGCAGAAGGGAAAAGCCTGTATTCTATGGCATATCTGCTTATCTATACATGTGTCCTCTTTTTACCGGCGATGCATGATAGATATGGTTTTTTGTATGAGATTCTGGCAATTGTTCTGGCAATGATGATTCCAAGAATGATACCATTGAGCATAGGACTGATCTGTATCGGTTTGAATACCTATGGAGCATATTTGTTTGAAAATACAAAAAATTTAATGCTCTTGTCCTGCCTGAATTTGGCAATTTACCTGGTAAGTATTCTCCTGCTTGGAGGGGAAATGGCTGCAGATACAAAGGAAAGAAAGGAGGGACTGCATGAGAGAGAAACCAGTACTGTGGATCGTTATACCATGTTATAATGAAGAGAAAGTCTTGCCGGTAACGGCGCCGCTCTTTAGAGAAGAATTGAGAAAATTGACAGAGGCCGGTAAAATCGCAGAGAAGAGTCGCATTTTATTTGTAAATGACGGATCCAAAGATGAAAGCTGGAAGATGATCAGAGCTTTGGCGAAGGAAGATGAGCATTTCATAGGAATTTCCCAGAGCAGAAACAGGGGACATCAGAATGCGGTTCTGGCCGGTCTGATGGAGGCAAAGGATAAATGTGATATCACCATTTCCATAGATTGCGATGGGCAGGATGACATTGCTGCTATGGAAGAAATGGTTGATCAGTATCGCAAGGGATACGAGGTTGTCTACGGAGTCAGAAGCAAACGAGAGACAGATACTTTCTTCAAACGCTTTACGGCAGAGAGCTTTTACAAGCTGCTGAATGCAATGGGAGCTGAGGTAGTATTCAATCATGCGGATTATCGATTAATTTCATCCCGTGTACTGGAGGAACTTGCGGCCTTCAAAGAAGTAAACCTCTTCCTAAGAGGAATGGTGCCTCTGGTAGGCTTCAAAAGTACGAGTGTTTATTACGAACGGCAGGAGCGAATGGCAGGGGAGAGTCACTATCGCTTAAGTAAGATGCTGGCATTGGCCTTTGATGGCATTACCAGTCTCAGTAGTAAGCCCCTGAGTCTGATCACTTCCTTTGGCCTGCTGGTATCTCTTGTCAGCTTTATTGGGGTATTTTATGCTGTCATTTCCTATTTTATGGGGAATGCGGTTTCCGGCTGGGCGAGTATGGTCTGTATCGTATGTGCGCTTGGCGGAATCCAGCTGATCAGTCTGGGCGTCATTGGTCAGTATATCGGTAAGATCTACATGGAAACCAAACAAAGACCGAGATATATCATCAGTGAAAGAACGGAAGGAATGGAATAGCATGTTAAAAGACTTGATCAGGAAATACAGGGATGTGATCCCCTATTTGTTCTTTGGCGTATGCACGACGGCAGTAAATGTAGTGGTTTACTGGATCTGTGCCCATCCCATGCGCCTCGGAACCATGCTAAGTACCGTCCTTGCCTGGGTTCTGTCGGTTCTTTTTGCCTATGTGACAAACAGAAAATGGGTCTTTCATAGTGAGGCACATGGAAGAAGGGAGATTAGCAGGGAGATGGCTTCCTTCTTTGGCTGCAGACTGGCGACAGGGATCGTAGACTGGCTTTGCATGTTCCTATTTGTAGAAGTATTAGAGCTCAATGATCTCTTTATCAAGCTGGCAGCCAATGTGATCGTGATCGTTCTGAATTATGTGGCAAGCAAGCTGCTGATATTCCGGAAAAGAAGTTAAGTTCTTCCTTTCTTAAATTGACAATTTAATACAGGGGTATATAATTAGTTGGCGAACAAAGGAAAGCAAAAAAGCCGAAAAAGGCTTACGGAGGAAGCTGCCTTGCGGCAGGAGAATTACGGAGACAGACTGCTTTCCAGGGGAAGTTGATATGAAGTTCTTGAAACAGTTTTTGATTATTCTGACAATTACCGTAATCGGCGAGCTGGTTAAAATGCTTTTACCCCTGCCGATCCCATCCAGCATTTATGGTATGCTGATCCTCTTTATTTGCCTGATGACCGGCCTGATCAAACCGGAGTCAGTCAGAGAGGCCGGGAATTTTCTGATCGAGATCATGCCGGTGATGTTTATTCCGGCCGGAGTCGGCCTGATGGATGCCTGGGGCGTCTTAAAGCCGATCCTTTTTCCGGTCAGCCTGATCACTGTGGTCAGTCTGATTGCTGTAATGGCTGTAACGGGAAGGGTTTCCCAGTGGCTGATCAGAAGGGAGAAAGGAGAAGAGCATGACTGAGTTTTTCCAGAATTCTGTTTTTGCCGGCGTGGCTCTGAGCCTTCTTGCTTATATGGCCGGCGTTTATTTAAAGAAGAAATTTCAAATCGCGATACTGAATCCTCTTCTGATCGCCATCCTGATCTCGATTCTTGTTTTAGCTGCGGGTAAGGTGGATTATGAGGTTTATAACAGCGGAGCCAAGTATCTGAGCTGGTTTTTGACACCGGCTACGGTTTGTCTGGCGATTCCTCTCTATGAAGAGTGGGAAATGCTGAAGAGGAATTATAAGGCGGTATTGGCCGGTCTGGTATCGGGAACTCTGACCAGTCTGACAACAATTCTGGTCCTGTCTATCATCTGTGGAATCAGTCACGAGGACTATGTGACCCTCCTGCCCAAGTCGATCACAACGGCGATCGGTATGGGTATCTCGGAAGAGTTGGGCGGCTATGTGACCATCACGGTGGCCGTCATCATCATCACAGGTGTTTTGGGTAATATTCTGGGCGAGTTCATCTGTAAAGTCTTTCGGATCACGGAGCCAATCTCCAAGGGACTGGCTCTGGGGGCATCTGCTCATGCCATCGGTACCTCTAAGGCGATGGAAATGGGAGAGATCGAAGGTGCGATGGGCTCTCTGGCCATTGTCGTATCCGGTATTCTGACGGTAGTCCTGGCCTCGGTATATGCGAACTTTTTCTGATTTTGCTTTTTCTTTAGGAAGCTGCTTGCGGAGACGCGAGCAGCTTTTTTGTCGTATAGGAAACCACCAAAACGGTAAAAATT
>CAVHNP010000058.1:0-11121 GCA_963637505.1 Prevotella sp. CAG:279 | reverse complement strand
ACATAATGCAGAATGATATTTATTTGAAGGGGAATTTCTGTTAAGGTGAAAGCACGAAGTAGAAAAGAAACGGAAAAGGAGGACAGAAAGCTTGAAAGAGAATAACAAGGAATTAAATAAAAAATGGAATAAAAGAGTAATTTCGAGGACATTTTTACTGGAGGAAAATCTCTCTTGTGATGAACTGCTCATAGAAGAGGGAGCGGAGATCAGGACTCCGGAAGGAAAATTCCCAGCCTTGTTTGTAAATGGCGTCGGGAAAGAAGTAAAGCCGGGCAGATATCAGGGCGAGGTGGTGCTTTTGCTGGGGGATATTTATCAGCTGGCGCCCCACGGACTTTTTATGGCTCTGCAAAGGTGGGAGCCCTTAAAGGCTGCCCTTCTGATCCGGGATAATCAGGTGGAAAGTAAGCTGGATCAGGCTTTTACAGGTGGAAAAGCTGATGGAGAGAAGGCGGAAAACCTTTCCATAGAAAGTGAGGATGGGGACTTCGGCGGAATCATTGTCAGCGGAAATTCGGATTATAAGATTGAGAATCTCCACATCTCCTTTGCGGGAAGGGGCTCCAATGATTATTCCGGTGTGGGAGCCGGTGTGAGTGTTTTGGATCATGCCCATGTGACGATCGAGAATTCCGATATTTCCCTGGAAGAGCACGCCCTGATCCTGCCCTATGAGGGAAAAGCTGTGAAAATGACGGTAGACGGAGAAGAAAGATAGAGCCAGGCAGCTATAAAGGAAGGATCGTTCTGAGCCTGGTATAGAAAAAGAAAATCGGCAAAGGGAAGTAAGGGAAAACAAAAGAAGGAGGCAGCAGATGAAAAGAAAAAGCAAAGCTATAAAAATCATGATACTAGGCCTGATTGCTGCCCTTTTACTTTGTGCCTGCGGCTCTTCGGCCGGATCGGAAAAGACAAAAGAGGGCGAAATAAAGAGCAAGTCCGATCCGGAGGGCGTCTCCTTTGACAAGCTGGATCTGGCAGAAGGAGAGATCGGACTGATCGAAACGGTTACCTATCCGGAAAGTTATACCACAGAAGAGGCCGATGAGAAGGGAAGTATACAGGAAATTTCTTATTTGGTAGATGCATCCGGAAATGCCGCTTCGGCAGAGGATGCCGAGACCTATGAGAAGACAGCGGTTCTGTATCTGCCCTATGGCTATAACGAGGAAGAAAAGTATAACGTGGTATATGTGGCTCATGGCATGGGCGGCACCCAGTATAGTTTTCCGGGAAAGCCGGGAGAGCCAGAGAGTTCGGCATTTATCAGGATGATCGATCATATGATAGAAGATGAGCTGATAGAACCCCTGATCATGGTTTTCCCGACCATTACTCCATCCGTGGGGGAGGATGAGGATAATTATGAGGATCAGCTTCTGAATGTTTATCAGAACGAATTGGTTTCGACCCTGATCCCTCTTATAGAAGGGAATTACAGCAGTTATGCGGAATCTGTGGATGAGACAGGCCTAAAAGCTAGCAGGGATCACCGCTGTATGAGTGGTTTTTCCATGGGCGGCTGTCTGACCTGGCGGATGCTTTGGCATGAGACCGGATATTTTCGTTATTATATGCCCTTTAGCATGATTGCAGACTATCATAATATTTCAAATATCGCGTATACAACAGAATTTATGTATCATGAGATGAAAACTGCCGGCTACAGCGGAAAGGATTATAATATTTATGCTGCCTGCGGAACAGAGGATTATACCAATCTCTATGTCAGGAAGCAGATCGAGGATATGCTGCAGTATTCAGACATGTTCAGCTATTCTTCTTCCGGCTGGAGCGGAGGAAACCTCATGTATGCAGAATGGTCGGACCATACACACAAATATACGGAAAGCTATCCCTATTTCTTCTGCGGACTTCTGAGATGTTTCCCGACAGAGAAGACGAGGGCTTATATGCAGTCGGTAGATGCGGAGGCAAGTGAGTCACAATAAGAAGTATAGATCGACTCTCGTACTGCATATCATCACACTTTGCAGTACAGCACATTATAATCTCGGCCTTTGTGGTACACATTTGTCCTATAAGCCACATTTTGTCTTATAAGCCTAAATAAAAGGCTGAGAACGATTCTGCCGGATCATTCTCAGCCTTTTTTGGCATAGCCTACTATAGTTTTGCTTGTAATACTCTTCTATGTGGAAGGAAATCTTCCTGATTTTCAACAAGTTTTTTATTTTTCAACTTCGCGCATCGGCATATAAGGAGCCAGTGCACCTGCCATCTGAGCAATCGGCATTGACTGCAGCCATACCTTGCCCGGGCCTGTGATGACGGTATTGAAGAGACCCTCACCGCCGAAGAGAACGTTCTTAACGCCCTTGATTGCCTTTACCTCCAGGGAGCAGGTAGCGGTCATGGCAGCCAGGTAGCCGCTGTCGATGACAATCTGCTGGCCTGCAGAGAGATCATATTCTTTGATATATCCGTCAAATTCCAGGAAAGCCGTTCCTTTTCCGGAAAGCTTCTGCATGATAAAGCCTTCACCGCCGAAGAGGCCGCCGGAGATTTTCTTCTGGAAGAAGATTGAAAGATCAACGCCGGCTTCTGCTGCAAGGAAAGCATGCTTCTGTGCAACGATATCTACCTCAGAGACATCGATCGCTTTAATCGCACCGGGGAAGCTGGAGGAAAAGGCGATCATGCCTTCACCACCTTCAGCGGTGTAATTATTCAGGAAAAGACTTTCTCCTGAGAAAGCACGGCTGAATACCTTGCCGATTCCGCCGCCGCTGTTTGTCTCCATCTTCATGTTCGGACTCATCCAGGACATCGCACCGCTCTGGGTGATCATCTTCTCCCCTGCTTGCAGCTGGCAAATTACAACTGGTAAGGGCTCGCCTTCAATAGAATACTTCATATGAATTCCTCCTGTTTCTTGAGCCAGTTAACTGGCTGTAACGAATTTTATGTCCTCATTATATCTTAAAAGCAGACAGAATACAGTAAAATTCACATGAAATAAATGGAAAAAGAGAAAATATTCAGAAAAAGCAGAATTTGGAATGGATTCATTCCTTATATGAATCGAAAAGGCATTCCTTCTTTTTTCTCCCTATATTACAATCAAGGCAGGAAAAAAGGGAAGAAGTCTGCCTTTTGGCAGCAGAAAGGAGAAAAAATGAGCATGCAGGTACTAAGCCCCTGGGCAAAGATCGATACCTCCGTGATTTCCGGCTTATCGCCCAGACTCGATACGCTGGAGGGAAAAAAGATCGGTATCTATGGGGATTTTATGACTTTAGCCAGTTATATGGGAAAGGCAGTTGAGGAGGAGCTGAGAAACAGTTATCCGGATGCCAGCTTTTCCTATATTACATATGGAGATGAAAAGCTGGAGATCAAGGATAACGATGAATTTCGTCCTATTTTTGAGGAATGGGCAGAAAATGTAGACTGTATTATCAGTTTCTACGGAAGTGTGCCCTCCGGCTCTCTCTTTCTGGGATATAACAGTGCCTATATGGAAAAACTGGGGAAGCCGGTCGTAATGATCGTTGTACCAAGAACTTATCCGACCGCACTAAGAGGCTGTAAGGCCAAGGGCGTCCCCTCTCTTCGAACCATTCAGTATGACGTGCCGGTAGATAAGATCAACAGCCATATTACCCTAGAAGAGGTGAAGGAGGCTATGGCAGCAGATGTGGTCGCTCTGACGGATCAGATCGTAGAGGAGCTGACCAGACCCCTGACGGAGGAGGAGGAAAATCCCACGATCCCGAAGCAGGAATGGGCCAATAAGATCTTCAGCGGCAGCCACAGAGAGATCAGCGAGGAGCTTTACCGGCATGGATTTACTACTGGAGCACCGATTGAGCTGCCGACCAGAGAAGCGGTGGATGAGATGCTGAAGGGAACGGATCTGGCCAGAGATACCCTTGTAGCCAAGCTTCCGCCGATGATGGGCTGTGCAACGGTAGAGAAGATTGCGATCAATGCGGTCATGGCGGGCTGCAGACCGACCCATATGCCGGTTTTGATCGCAGCGGTGAAAGGTCTGATCGACCAGAGAATTCATCTGGAAGGCTGGAGCTGCAGCCAGTCTACCTGGGGACCGGTCATGGCAGTTAGCGGACCGATCGTGAGGGATATAGACCTGAATGTGGACGATCATTATCTGACGCCGGCTTATCGGACCAATGCAACCCTGGCAAGGGCTCTGGGCTTTATCCTGATGAATATTGCAGGAATCAGACCGGGGGTAGAGGATCTTTCGGAGATGGGGCATGAGTTCCGTCTGGGCTTTTGTATCGGCGATAACAGTGAGCAGAACCCCTGGGAGCCATTGCATACGGATTTTGGCTTTGAGAAGGAGGATTCCGCTGTAACACTTTTCTGGCCTCAGGAGCACAGGACAACAGCGGGACATACGGTGCAGGATTATCTGAAATGGCTTTGCACGATCACACCTTATGGCTGGGATCCGGGCATGATGATCATTTTTACCCCCAAGTGTGCGGAAATGTTCGCGGCAGCAGGCTGGACCAAGAAGAGGGTTCTCTCCTATGTTGCGGAATATACCAGACTGCCGGCTTCCGAGGTGGATCTGATGTGGCTGACCGGAAACAGTCATAGACCGAAGAATGTAGAACTGCCGGAGGTAATGAGTCATTCCACCAGAGTCTTCTGGAGTACGGATCATATGCTGGCCCTTGTCGGCGGCGGAAGAGCCGGTACGATGATGACCGTTCTGGCAGGCGGCGGAGATCATGGCGGACCTTCCTGTACAAAGATCGATCTGCCGAAGAACTGGGAGAAGCTGACAGAAGAATATAAGGAAGGGAAACCGGACTATATCACTTATTAAGGAGATGAGTGCAGGGAAAAGATGCATCGCAATATTCCGAAAAGGCATATCGGACTGCTTGAGTTCTAAAAGAGAAGTTGATAAGATAGAAGGAGTTAGTTAGCACGCAATGTATAATAACTCTGGGAGGGGAAAATGGAAGAAAATAAAAGCCTGGTAAAGGACCTGTCGGAAGGTCCTGTCTTATCAACAATGCTGAGCTTTGCCTTTCCGATCATGCTGGCAAATGCCCTGCAGGCAGTCTACAACATGGTGGATATGATCGTTGTAGGCCGTTTTGTCGGGCCGGCAGGTCTGTCCGGCGTTGGTATCGGCGGCAACCTTCAGATGATCTTTTTGACATTTGGAATGGGCTTTGCAAACGGAGCACAGATTGTTATATCGCAGCAGGTCGGACTAAAGAGCAGCAGAATCAGCAAATCGATCGGCACTCTTTTGACCATCGAATTTATTATGGCGGTGATTATCGGGGCAATCGGTATTATCTTTCATAATCCGCTGCTGAGACTTTTAAATACACCGGATGCAGCCTATGACCAGGCTATGTATTACATGGTAATCTGCAGTGCCGGTATGATCTTTATCTTCGAGTATAATGCTCTCTGCGCGATCCTGCGTGGAATGGGAGAGAGCAAGCTGCCCATGGTCTTTGTGGCAATTGCTTCCGTGATCAATGTTATTCTGGATATTATCTTTGTCGGTCCCTGCGGATGGGGCGCCGGAGGAGCGGCAGCGGCAACGGTAATCGCCCAAGCGGTTTCCTGTATTTGTGCGGCCGTATACCTTTATCGCCATAAGGAAGCGGCTCAGTTTGATTTCAAACTGAAATCTTTCGGCCTGGATAAAGAACAGATGAAAGCACTTTGCAGACTGGGCGTTCCGGGCGTCGTTCAGATGCTGATGATCACCTTCTCCCTCGCCTTTGTTAATTCCAAGATCAATCTCTATGATGTAACGGCGTCGGCAGTAGATACGGTTGGAAATAAACTGGCTACGATCGTCAATATCCTGACCGGAGCGGTATCTGTTGCGAGCGGTTCTATGGTGGCACAGAGCTTTGCGGCAGGCAAGATGGATCGAATCAAAAAGATCGTCCATGTAGCGCTTGCGGTAGGTCTGATCTGGTTTGCGGTGATGGCTCTCTGCTATCTCTTCCTGCCGAGACAGATCTTCGGTGTCTTTACAACAGATGAGGCTGTTCTGAACATGGCTCCGAGCTATTGCAAGATCATGGTGCTTTGGCTTCTGGCGGCATGTACAATGAATGCACCATATGCGGTTGTCAAAGGAATCGGCTTTGCAAGCTATGATATGTTCGTAGGAATCATGGATGGTGTTGTGGCCAGAATCGGCCTCGCCCTTCTTTTCGGACATATCGCTGGCCTTTACGGATATTGGACCGGAAACGCGATTGCTGGCTTTGTAACGACCTTCCTCATGGGAGGGTATTATCTGACCGGCAGATGGAAGAATCGAAAGGTAATTACGAGATAAAAAAATGCCTTCAACTCGAGCAGGAGTTGAAGGCATTTTTTGATCCTAGGCAGAACATCTCAGTCTTTTTCACTGCAGTATACGCTCAATCCTCTTCAACCGTCTTCTTAACGCCGGTGATGAAGAGAATACCGATCACAATCCCGATCGGGAAAGGAAACCAGACCTGGTGAATGGAAGCACCGCTGAACCAGGCACAGGCGTTAAAAACGACAGCGGATAAGGCGAATTGCCGAAGGTTCATCAGGCTGTCTCCGTTCAGGGCATTTCTTCCGGAAACCAGCTCCAGAGCAACGGCAAGCATGGCTGTGATCAGGAAAAGACACATGATCCAGATATTGATGTCATCGGGAACTTCCTCCGCAAGCATAACGTTAAAAACGGAAAAATAGACCGTGCAAACGATGGCGAGCAGGGAGTGAAGTTCAAATAAAACCGCGCTTACGGAAAGTAAGGGATGTTTTTTCATAATAAATTCCTCTTTTCATTTAGCAATACTTTTCTATTCTAATGCAGGGACTCGCTTTTCTCAACAAACAGTTTAGGAATTCTGTAAAAAGAAGAAAAGATCCGGAAGCTTGGGGACAGCGGTGGCATAGACCGCTGCAGTCTGCCGGGAAGATTCTGTAAATGCATAGACTCATTCCGTATATACATGCTGAAAATCTTGTCTTGATTTCGTGAATTTGCTAGCATAAACACGTGATTAAAGAAAGAAACCAAACACTTTGACGAAAAGGGGGAGCTTATGAGTCATCGATATCAGAAATTATTAGAGCCTTTTGTCCTTCCGAACGGAGCTGTTTTGAAGAATAAAATGATACAGCCGAAATGCGCACCGGATCAGATTCAGGGACCGGAGGAATGGCCGAATGAGCAGTTTGTTCATTTTCACAGAGAATCGGCAAGAAAGGGTAATTCCCTGGTTGTTGTCTGTGATGCCTTCCGTCCCGAGGTAAGAAAAATGCCGGCCTGGCATGATTTTTCCCATTCTTATTCCTTTAATCTGGACGATCCGGGTGTGCACAATTATTTTTGTCAGCTGGCGGATGATGTACATTATTACGGATCAAAGGTCATTGTACAGGTAAGACCGGAATTCGAAGATCATAATGTCAGCATCGGCGGAGGAAATCCGGTTCGTATGCAGAGCGCAGAGGGCTTTATCCCCATGCCGCCGGGAGTAATGGCGACCAAGGAGCAGATCAAAGAGGCGATTGACAAGGCAGTAGACCGGATCGCCATGTACCAGGAATGGGGCTTTGACGGTGTCGGAATTGACGTCATGGGCTTAGAGCATGAGACGGACTTAAGGGATGATGAATATGGCGGAAGCAGTGAGAAGCGCTGCCGCTTTACCCTGGAATATTGTGAGGCAATCAAGAAACGCTGCGGTAAGAACTTTATCATCGAGGTAATGATGGAAGGTGAGTCACCGAATGGCGGAATGGGAGCCTTGAGAGATGGATATTATCTGGAGGATACCATTATTTTTGCCAAACAGGCAGAGGGCTTGGTTGATCTGATCACGGTTCGTGAGAAGAGCATGGTTGACTGTCATCCGACAGGCTACACCTTCAAACCGGGACAGCATAACTGCATCGGCATGATCGCAAAGATGAAAGAGGCAGGCGTGAAGATTCCGCTTGCGGTATCCGGCGGCTTCCAGGATCCGGACGAGATGGAAAAGCTTCTGGAAGAAGGAAAGACGGATCTGGTCAGCATCGGACGTGGCCAGTTTACGGATGATGATTATTACGAGAAGCTGATCGAGGAGAAGGGAGAGGAGATCAGACCCTGTCTGCATTGCAACAGATGCCACGGCAGGAGAAGAACCCCCTGGACTTCTGTCTGCAGTGTAAACCCGACCTTCGGTGTAGAGCTGAAGACCAGACATATGATCGCTCCGGTGAAGAGAATCAAAAAAGTAGCAGTGATCGGCGGTGGCGTCGGCGGTATGCAGGCTGCCATTACAGCAGCAGAGCGAGGCCATAAGGTTGTTTTATTTGAGAAGACGGACTACCTTGGCGGTCAGCTTTATTTTGGAGATTATTTCGATTTTAAATGGCCCTTTAAGGTATACAGACTTTGGATGATCGATCAGCTGGAGAAGAAAGGGGTAGAGGTTCGGAAGAATACAGAGCCAAGCCCGGAGGAGATCAAGGCAGAAGGCTTTGATGCAGTCATTGCAGCAACCGGCGCGACCGCAGCTTATCCGCCGATCGAGGGCATACTGGATGACGAAGGCAAGCCGAAATACAAGACCTGTCACGATGTGATCGGCAAAGAAGAGGAACTTGGCAAGAATGTCATCATGGTTGGTTGCTCCGAGACCGGTGTGGAAACGGCTTGCTATCTGGCTCAGCATGGTCACAATGTAACCTGCCTGACCAGACAGAATGTTCTTGCAAAGGATGCATCACCCCTTCATTCCATTACGATCGCATTTATTCGTACCGATCCGGAGAGCGGAATGAGCTATATGGCGCCTTTCTGGGAGCATTTCGATAATCTCAAGGGAATTACCAATGCATCCACACAGAAGATCGAGGGAAATAAGGTAACCTATGTGGATAAAGAGGGAGAAAGCCATACGATCGAGGGCGATGATGTTGTCATCTGCGGCGGCGTGAAGTCCAATACAGAAAATGCATTGAAATATGCAGGGGCAGCGGCAGACTTCCGTCTTATCGGTGATGCGGATCATGTCGGAGATATTCAGCAGGCAGTCCGGGCAGGATTTGCAGCTGCAAGCCAGCTCTAAAAGAAAGAAATTTGTGCATCTCCCACAAAAAAATGCATAGATAAGGAAGTGCTATGCATGATATGGATAGCTCGACGATAAAAAATGAATTGGAAAAAAGAATAGTCTTACTATATATTTTTCAGTAAGGGGATCGCTAATTGAACATCATTTTGTGTGTTCGAAAAGCAAAAGACTATTAATTATTGAAGGAGGGAATAGAAATGAGTGATTCCACAAAAACGAAAGCGGCAGTAGGAACTCACCCTTGTGACGAAGCGTTTTCTGTTACAAGTATTAAAAACTACATCGCTGCATTCCTGGGCCAGTTCGGTGTTCAGGGTATGGCTTACACCCTTTTCTCCAGTTATCTGTCAGTAGTATTTACTGATTATTTAGGAGTAGGTGTTGCAAAGATTGGTATGGTAATGTCTATCGGCGTATTTATTGATATGGCTACAGATATTATCATGGGTAACATTGTAGACCGTGTTCATACAAAATGGGGCAAGATCAAACATTGGTTCTTCTGGATGGCAGTTCCGGTTGCAGTAACGATCGCACTGATGTGGATGGTTCCGGTTGGAAGCAGCGAGTCCGTAAAACTGATCTGGGCTCTGATCATTTACAACCTTTACTGTACATTCCTGACAGGCGTTCGTCTTCCGACCTTCGCTATGCCGTCAGTTTGCTCCGATAACTCAAAGGTTCGTACCATTCTTGTATGGATCGCTTCTGAGGGAACAAACGTAGCAGCAACAATCACAGGCTGGATCATTACTCCGGTTGTTAATATTTATCAGGATAACCCACTTCAGGGATGGAGACTTCTGTCCTGGATCATGGCGGGTGCTACACTGATCATCATTGCATTAGCAGGTGCTCTTCTTACAGAGAAACGACAGGGTGCTGACCTTGAGCGTATCGAGGAAGAACGTAAGGCAATGAAGCATACTGACAAGACCATGGGTCTTGGCGAGCAGTACAGTTACCTCTTCAGAAACAAATATTGGCTTTTATTCCAGGTTGGCGGTGTTGCAAACGGTATGTCACTTGGTTTCCTGATCGGTTCCATGGGATATTGGATCCAGCACGTACTTGTTCCGGCCGGTATCGGCGGAGAGAACCCGATCGGTCTGATCATGACAATCATGAACGTTCCGATGATGGTTGCACCTTTCCTGATTCTTCCTTTGATCAAGTTCATGGATGCAAAATCAATCGTAGTTATGTTCATGGGTGCCGGTGCTGTATTCAGTCTTGCAATGTGGGCTGTTGGCATTAACATTTGGCCGCTCTTCATTCTCTTCATGATCCTTCGTCAGTGCGTAGGCTCCTGTGTAAACGGTGCTGTAAACGTACTTCTGACCAGAGCGATCGATTATGGCGAGTGGAAGTTCGGTGTTCGTCAGGAAGGTGTTGGTTCTTCCTTCAGTTCTTCTCTGAACAAGGCTACCATGGGTATTGCAACAGCAACACTTGGTTTCGTTCTTGCAGCAGGCGGATATGGTTCTGAGACAGCAAACGTTGCTCCGATCCTGAACTTCTGCTTCATGGGTATGCCGGGTATCGCAATGGCAGTTGGTACTGCTTTCTATGCACTGAGCATGGGCGGAAAAGAATGGACAAAGATCCGTGCAGAGCTTGATGAAAGAAACGGAAAATCAGCATCTGCAGAATAATTTAAAAACTAGTTGAATAATCCTTAAATTTACATGAAAAGACCTGTCACGTGATGTGACAGGTCTTTTTGAGGTGGTGTGCCTGGCGGCGCACGTTTCTAACGGGTGCAAGTCCCGAATCCGCCCGGTAGTGGGAAGGATATAGCCGAAGGCAAGGGTGTCCATCGTGAGGTGGAATCTGAAGGAAGCCGGATGTGGGGAACCTACTAACCCGCGGGCAAATCTCTGGTCTGACGAACAGAAATCACATATAAGGTCTCGTATGAGGGTAAGGCTGCCACACAAGCTGAAGCCCGATAACTACACGGAATCATGCGAGATAAATGTGGCAGATGGATGGAGAGAAAGAAACGTGTGGTACCCGGGGAGACCTG
>CAVHNP010000057.1:0-15597 GCA_963637505.1 Prevotella sp. CAG:279 | reverse complement strand
GCTCTCAGACTCCGCAATGCATTTTGCAGGATAGACTGTGCCCGCTCGATTTTTTTGATATCCTCTCCGGCTGCAAACCCATCGATTGTTATTTTCCCGTTTTCATCTATGTATGCCATCTTTTCTCACCCTCTCATCAGAACCTTTTTTGCCAGCTGATCAAAGCTGTCTTTTTTCACAAAATGGAGGAGCTTTTCTTCTGCCCTATCGACATCCATCTCATAGAAATTTCCATCCTTTTCTGCATAGAAATAGAGGCAGGCACTCTTCCCGATCTGTGTTCCTTTCAAAATAAAGCTTCTTTTCGCTTGATCCGCCGGGATATATTTCTCCCCTTTTTCCATTTCTTCGCTCTTCTCCGAAAAGGAAAAAAGAAGCCTTTCTATCTCCTTTTTATCGCAGTTCCTGACCCGGAACTCCCCGGCATAGCAGTTCACAAGACTGATTTTCTCTTCCATATGATGAAATTTATAATGCAAGACCTGTCTTTCCGCTTCTTTTACGATCAGTTCTGCTTCGTAGGCACCCTGATAAAGGGGCAAAAGCAGTTCCAGACATATAGGATCTATTTCCAGATTCCCCAGAAAGTCCTCCTGGGCATAGCCCTTTTTTTCAAGCCCTGCCATGATTTCTTCCCTTCTTATTTTTCCCTGTTTCCCGATATCTCGCATAGCAGCAATATAGTCGTAATCCAGATATTTTCCCTTAACTTCTTTTCCGATAAAAAAGATTTCTTCAGGAGAAAGCAGCAGTTCTTTCCATTTTTCCATCTATCATTTCTCCTCTTATGCACACAAACTGTGACGCCGGCCTTTTCCTTCTTCGCAGCTTACGGCAGCATTTGCGAAAGCATCATGCGGCATGATACTTTCGCTCATTACATACACAGACAGCCTACTGTCCCATACTGGCAGCTGTGCTGTTATCTATATCTTCAAAGGTATTTGCTGCAGTCTCTAACTTATGGGCAAAGCTCTCAAGAAGCTCAGCGAAGGAAGTAAACTGGGCATTGTAGCTTTCAAAATTTGTTACGTAAGAAGTTGCTGCCTCACCTTCGAAGACACCGCTCATACTGTTTACGATTGTGCGCATGCTGCTGATGCACTGATCAAAGTTTGCCTTTTCATTGCGAAGATTTGTTGCATTGCTTCTCATTTCTTCCGGCGTTACAATAATTTTCATTTGATTTCCACCTTTCTTTTAGCACCGGCATCCAATCCGGCTTAACATTTTTATACTTAAAGGCTGTGAAAGCCCTTAATCCAATATACCCAGTACTTCCAAAATATCTCCGTTCCAGACACATTCTTCCTGCAAAGTCTTTTCAGGATTCACCCTTCTCCTGCACCTTAGATTAAGCAGGCCTGCGGTCGCAGGATCAAAGCAGATCATAGGATTCAATCCTTTCAAAGAATCCGAAATGTCCTCTATCAGATCTCTGATTTTCTGATCTAGCGGCAGTTCCATATCATATTCTTGTCCTTCTTTTACTCTTATCGTGACGATGATCCGTTCCATACTTCCTGCCTCTAGTTCGTCATGCACTTTATTTTCCTGCAGCCATCCAGACTGAAAAGAAGACCAAATCCCTTCTCCAGCTCTGCATTTCTCAGGCTTTGACTGAGATTGTTCTTATAAAAGCCTTCATAATGTACTGCCGTATCCGACAGAGCCAAGGCAAAACCGGATGATTTGAGATCGACGCCAAGCTGATCCTGTGTATAGAAATGAAAAAGATCCCCCTGCCTGATACCGGTAAGCACAAGCAATCCATATCCCCTGGTCTTTGTCATCATTCTGTGCAGCTTCATCTGTATGTCATCCGACAATTTACTGCATTCCTTAATGTCATCGATCAAAAGGATGATCCAGGGCTCCCCCCTGCTCTCATCTGGTTTTTCTTTTCTTTTCGTCATCCGCTCCGTCAGTTCCCTTAAGATTCGGCTGAAGATTTCTTCTACCTTTTCCCCTTCTGAGAGGCAAGCATAGCCTGCGCCCTTCTCTGCCAGCTCTGCCAGTGATTTTTTCTCTGTGTCCAGACAGTAGAGGATAATGTTTTCATTTGTCTTCAGAATCATCTGTCCGATTCGGCATAGCATCCTGCTCTTTCCGCATCCGACTCTTCCGGTAACGGCCATTGCGGTTGTTTCTCCCGGTTTTACATAAAGGGCTTCTATACTTTCTGCATCCAGTCCCAGAGCAAGCCCCTGCTCTTTGCCGCTAAGAGCCGCCAGCTCCTCCGGCGCAAGCACTTCCGGAAGCACCGGTATTTTTAAAGCCGGTTTTCCCTGCCATACCCTTGTCATACTTTCCGCTTCTGCTCTTAAAGCCAGCTCCCGCTCCCTGTCATTTTCTCCAGCTTCATACATTGCTGCCTGGAACTGTATCAGCTCCTGATTCATCTTGATCAGAGCCCTGCCCCTCCTATCCGGCAGACTTACTTCTCTCACCGTTCCCAAGAGACTGCTATATTCACTTCGCTCTGACTGCATGAATGAAATCGCACCGGAAACATTCGCTGTCAGCTTATAAGGAACACCGGTATTGTTCACCCCTGTATAAGCGAAATAGATTCCCTTGGATGGGCCTTCACTAAAGAGACTGACAAATATATCCTTATACTCCTGATTTGCTTCCAAAAGACCGCTGAACCGGTCAATCAGAACCAGGATTGCCGGCATCTCCTCACTCACCAGCTCCCGATAAGCCTTTAAAGAATCTACATGCTCCCGATTAAAAGCGGCTCTTCTCTCCGCGAGAAAGCTTATCAACATCCGTATGAGCTTGGCCTGCTTTTCCTCCTGACCGGATCCTGCAACACCGCCTACCTGAGGGAATGCCTCCATGCCCGCCATATCTCCGATAATATAAAGATGCAGATCCCTTGGAGAATAGATCCGGCAGGCCGTCACGGCGATTGTCCTAAGAAGAGAGGTCTTTCCAGTCTGGGAGCTGCCGAAAATGCCGAAATTTCCCTCCTTCAGAAAGTCCATATACAGCGGCCCCTGCTGCTGCAGCTCCGGCCTGTCAAAAATACCGATCGGCACTGCCATCCAGGATATATCAGCATGCTCCCACTTTTCTCCGTCAAAGCCACCCTCAACCGGCAGCTTCTCCCAGGTAAAAAGATCCGGCAGATTTGCCTTCCAGGGAGACGTCAGCTTCTCTATGCCTGCCTTTACAGCTGTTTTTGCTATGTATCTTGTTACCGCTTCGATTTCGGTAAGCTTCGATTCAAATCTGGTATGATTCTCCTCTACTGTTTTCTTTCGGCTTCCATCCATCTCAACATAACGCACCCGCAAGCCGCCCTGCTCCTGATTTTCCAGATAAGGAGCGCCTGACCAGGACGACTGGATCAGTTCAAATACCTCTGCTTTTTCAGCTGTTCCGACTCTGACATAGGCTCTGCCCGCCTGCGTGATTAGCGCCGCATCCGGTTCATGAATCATCACCTTACTGGCCGCCGCATTTTGCACCTTCAGGCAAATCTGATACTGGGTATTATTCCAGGTTCCCTCATCTACCGCATCTGCCGGACTTTGGGTAGCCAGAACCAGGTGCACACCCAGGGAACTTCCCTTTGCGGCAATGGAATCAACCATCTTTTTAACAGCAGGTCTTTCCTTGATCAGCTCTTTAAACTCGTCAAAGACGATCAAAAGCCGCGGGGTCGCCTCTTTAAACTCGCCACTATGATAGCCCTTGATATACTCTGTTATGTTTGCTACACCAACAGAAGAGAATCGCTCTTCCCTGCGTCTTAGCTCATGCTCTAATGATTGAAAGCACCTGTCTATCCCGCTGCCAACATCTGTAATCGTTCCAACGACATGGGGTAGCTTCTCCAGAGCATCTGCTGTACTTCCTCCTTTATAATCAATCACCACCATGGACACATCCTCCGGGTGATACCTGCAGGCAATAGCCAAAAGCCAGGAAAGCAAAAGCTCGCTCTTTCCCGATCCCGTCATTCCCGCAACAAGACCGTGGGAACAGTGTCGATGAATAGATAAGGAAAACTGTCTGCCGCCTTCTCCCTTGCCTAAAGCCGCTATTACTCTTTTAGAACTATCATTTTTCTTCCAGTTCTCCAGGATATTCAGATCAGACACCTTACTTACATCGAAGCACTGTAAAAAACTGAGAGAAGAAGGAATCTGCCCTTTCGCAGCCGCATCTTCTGCCTCAATGGCTGACATTCTCCTACAGAATCGATCAAACTCTGCCTGTGAGGGTTGCGGATCCATAGTAAACCAAACTTTCTCATCTGCTCTGTTTTTATAAAAAGCAGTGGCCGTTCTGTCATCATAGGAATCATCCACATTGACGATATACTGGCAAAAATTCGGCAGATAATACTGCTCATCATATAAAAAGATGGTAGAGATCCCAAGAGCCGGATCATTTTCGGACAATTCCGAAAGAAGGCACTCCGTTTTCTTCCGGGATGCAAAGAGAAATATATAATGCGGAAGAGGGCCTCCTCCCTTTTTCCACTTTGCCTGAAAAGCCGGATCCTTTCGTTCTTTCACGATATCGCTGATTTTTTCGCGAAAAGCCCGATAAGGATCTTCCTTTTCCCCTTCCCCTATCCTGGAATTTTTCAGTGATTCCTCTGTAAGAGGATCAAAATTCAAATATCTAGTCTGAAATTCCCCATCCCAAACATGGGGAAGCCAGCGGAGGGACTTCCACTCTTCCTCTTCTTCCGGATCAAAAATACCAACAATCCGCACATCTTTAAAGAAGTGCAGTGTGGAAAGAGAAATAAGCATATTCTTGAGCAAAGCTATCGCCTTTCCCCTGTCTCCGGTAAGGCCTACTGAACGATATCGGAAAAGGTCTAGTCTCGCTGGCACATCATCTACCAGATGGGTCTCCTGTATGATTCGATCTGTCAACTCCTCCAGCTCGTCTCTTTCCATATGGAAATCATTGACATCTGTCGGCGGCTTTACCTCCACACAAAGAGGCGCATATCCGGCTCCCATCCGAACCTGCAAAAAATCAGAGTCTGTCGCCATTCTCTCCCAGAGGGAGCTAGACATCCTCTCCAAAATCTTTTCACAGATCTGAGGAGAAGGATTCTCCCAGTTGACAATTTCTTTTTGTTTTTCTCCAATGGCACGAATATGCGCCTTTTCCCCCTGGATATAATCCGCATATTTTTGGAAGCGTTCTTCTTCCTCTACCATCATAAGCTTACGTGCTTTTTTATTGCTGTTCCCGATCAGACTGCCCACGGGTGAGATCATCATTGCCGCACGCATGGCCAGCATAGCAGGAGAAAAACTCGCCATGGCCAAAGAAGCACCTGCCATGGCCCCGCTGCTGATCAATGGCAAAAAGCTGCCTTTCCTGATCAACAGCTTATGTGGCTTATTCGGCAAATGGGATAATCTGACTTCATCACTCGGCAAAGACTCCCGGATTCTCGGAGAACGATGATAAACGGGATATCCCTTTCCCGCTGAGACTGTGTCCGTCGCTGCTCCAGGATAAGCCGCTTCCTGTGGATATTTGAATTCCGGACTTTCATGAAGGTTGAAAAAAAGCAGGGTATTTTCCTTGCAGAGAATCCGCAAATCGCGAATATCAATCTCATCTCCTGATTTCAGCATAGCTTTTTTTATTGGATTTCCATTCAGATAAGTGCCGAATTTGCTGTCCAGATCTTCAATCCGGATTTTTCCTTTTTCGGATGTAATCAGCAGGTGATTTCTGCTCACATAAGCTTCATGAAGAACAATGTCGTTTTTGGACGAACGTCCGATATGAATCCGGCATTCATAAGGAATCGGATAGACCCCCGGATATTTCCCTGTGTCTTCGGTGAAATTAAGTTTCATCTTCGGCTGTTCACAAATCGTAATCTGCTCTGTCTTTTCCTTTATTTCTTTTACTAGCAGGGGAATTTTCCTAGCACTTAGCTTCAGGGTCTGCTTCTTTGTATTAAAAGAAAGCCCCAACTGTCCATCCAGGCCAAGTTCTGACATGGGGAATAAATCCTTTTTTCCGGATCCAAGCGTATATTTCTGATTCGCTTCTATATTGACCCGATAAAGATTTTTTTCAGTTAAGATTACCACCACATACTTCATATCTCTCATTCCCGTTCGCCCTCATTCGGATCCCGACAGAAAGCTTCCGACAGGGATTCCGTTTTCTTTTCTCAAAAGGTTTACCTTTTGAGAGTGGTGAAATCTTCCTTTTAAATTCGGTAAAAATCAACAAATAAAAGAACTTTCGGGGGGGTAGCTATTGCTGTCTCTTCCGGAATAAGGTATTATAAATACAGTGCATGTCCTCTCAAAAGGTAAACCTTTTGAGAGATTTTTTCTCTTTATCAGGCAATCTTTTTTCAGTCTTCATCCTTCGGTAAAGGGTACCTTGGCAATCTTAGCAGTGCTAAATCCTACCCGTCGGTATTCCTTCAGTTTCCGATAGAAGGTTGCCTCCGCCATCTGGCATTCCTCTAGAATCTGATCCAAGGAAAGTTCTTTCTTCTCCCATTTTCCGATCATTTCTCCAAAATTATCAGGAGGGTCCTTCACAGGTCTGCCCATATGCACTCCCTTTGCTCTGGCCGCAGCGATTCCCTGTGCCTGCCTCTTTTTGATCGTCTCTCTTTCACTCTGAGCCACAAAAGAGAGAATCTGCAAAACCAGATCCGCGATAAATGTCCCCAGCAGATCTTTGCCGGTTCGCGTATCCAGGAGCGGCATATCCAGTACGCAAATATCAATCCCTTTTTTCTTCGTTAGAATTCTCCATTGCTCCTGTATTTCCACATAGTTTCTTCCCAAGCGATCAATGCTGAGAATATAGAGCAGGTCTCCTTTTTTCATCTTCTTAATCATCCTTTGATATTGCGGACGGTTGAAATCCTTTCCAGAGAACTTATCCATATAGGTGTTTTTTTCCTCTACACCAGCTTCTTTCAAAGCAATTCTCTGCCGGTCTTCATTCTGATCTGCACTTGATACACGGATATAACCATACTTTTTCATTCAACAATCTCCCTTCTGTTTGGTTTTCTTTTTAGTTAACAGGAATTTCGAAGAAATCCCATTAAATACAAAAAAATCTTTATGGCATAGCCGTCCGGGCTTTTTTTACAACAAAAATAAGGGATAAAGCCCCGGCTTTATCCCTTATTCCTTCTTACTTTTCAAGAAAGCTCTGCTATAAACAGCACTTCCTTAAGCACTTCCTTAAGCACTTTCTTAATCGATTACACCTTTTCCCTTAAAGGCATCGATTTCCTCCTGGTTGTAATCCAGAAGCTCCTTTTGTTGTCGGACGCTCCAGCGCAATGACCTCTGCTCCATAATCACTCATCATTATTGCCGCAAAGGGGGCTGCTACAACGGTTCCGTTCAGCAATACACGTATTCCCGATAAAGGTCCGAATTCCGGTACGAAATGCGGGCCTTCCTTTTTTTGTTATATTTTCACATTTCCTTTCGCGCGAGTGCGCATCCTTGCGACTGGTGCAGATGGTGTTTTATCAATTTACCTTTTCTAAAGCCATTCCAATCAGTCGATCCGTCTGGTCAGCCATAAATAATGGAATATTAAGCACATCGCCATCCAACTTGAGATTCTCCAGAGAAAAGCGTATTCGCAGCTTCACCTTATCCGAGAAAAGTTCCTTAAATTTCTTTAAGCTCTTACTGGATATATTTGCTTCTGCTTTTACCTCAATCGGGAAAATATCATTTTCTCGTTGAAGCAAAAAATCCACCTCATAAGGAGGATTGCTCTGTGTCCAGTAGCGAGGTGTCACCTCAAACTGTGTAGTCAACGTTTGCAGCACAAAGTTTTCTGTCAATGCTCCCTTAAACTCAGTAAATAAACGATTACCTTCTCCAAATGCCGTAGGCGCCAATTGAGCCAGACAACGAAGTAAGCCTACATCGACCAGATAAATTTTAAAAGCTGACAGATCATCATAAGCCGCCACAGGCAAACCAGGTGCAGAACTTCGATAAATCTTATGCACCAACTGCGCATCTACCAACCACTGCAAAGCGTCCTCATACTCACGTGCTCTCGCCCCTTCCTTAACCACCTTATAAATAAATTTCTTATTTTCTCTTGCCAATTGAGACGGAATGGATTTCCAGATCATAGAGATTTTGGGGAATTCTCTAATGTTTGGATGTTTAGCAAAGTCCCGTTCATAAGCATCAATGATACTAGATAAAACCTCCTGCATGGCTGCAACATCCCGTGCCTGTGTCCACATTAGAACTGACTCTGGCATTCCCCCGGTAATGTAATACATCTTTATTTTTTCATACAAGGGATTAAAGAAAGCATCTGGAATCGGTTCCAGCCTGTCTACACTTTCCAAATAAGTAAGAAGATTTTCATCTCCATTCGCAAGTAAAAATTCCGAAAATGTCATTGGATCAATCTGCATAAAATTCACCTTACCAACCGGAAAAGAAGATGGTTTTGCTAAGGCTATGCCTAAGAGTGATCCTGCGCAGGCTATATGATATTGAGGCGCATTCTCACAAAAATATTTCATGGAATTGATCACATTTGGACAGTCCTGCACCTCGTCAAAAATGATCAACGTTTTTCCCGGAGAAATCTTCTGTCCACTGATCAACATCAGATTCTGTAGGATCCGCTCAACATCCTTCGTCGTTTCAAAGAACTGCCTGTATTCTTCATTCTCATCAAAGTTGAAATAGGCGACATCTTCATAATAGCGTCTGCCAAACTCTTTTAATACCCAGGTCTTTCCCACCTGTCTCACACCCTTTAGAATTAAAGGCTTTCTGTAAGGAGAATTCTTCCAATCCAACAATTTTTTTAAAATAAATCGTTCCATATCTATCTCCAATCACATTTTTATTGATAATTATGTGACATATATCACACTTTTGTGTTGTTTTATGTGGGTTTTATCACATTTTTATTATATTTTGTTGATACGCAAATCACAAGCCTTTATTTTAAAAATCAACGGGTGGGTTACTGTCAAGTAATCGTTGACAAATGTCTGATACAGATCAACTTTTGCAGTACGGTATTCTGAATCTCGGTCTTTTGCGATATAGCCTAAAAGAAAGAAAAGAGCAACGGCCATCAAAACCATTGCTCTTTTCGCTTAACTCTTATTCAATTAAATTTGCTATTTCCTTAGTCCTGCTCTGCCCCGATGTAATTCTCATCTAATTCATCCTGCAGTATGCTCACTGCCCAGACCGCGTTAGATGCTACGCTGCTCTCGCACACGCCATAGCCGGTTCCCTTTGCTTCAACGGTCTTGCCATCGCCCTGATAGATCACCACGTGATGAACGATGCCGTTTGTTGCGTAAAAGATCAGATCACCGGGCTGGGCCTCTGATACCGGGATCTGTGTTCCTGCTACGGATTGATAAGCAGAGGATCTTGGCAGGCTGTATCCAAAATGACCATAAATGCCCATTGCAAAGCCGGAACAGTCACAGCCCTCTGTCAGGGAAGTTCCTCCGAAAACATAGGGCGTTCCCAAGAATTGTTTGGCATAGGCCAATAGCTCGCTGCGGATAGAATGATACGGAGATCCTTCCTTGACAGAGTAGCTGCTATAATACAAAGCCCGGTTCTCTGACGGATCGATCAGCTCCTCTGCCAGCTGATAAAAATCCTCTCCCTTCTCCGTGACTTCCGTCTGCACCTGATCCGAAGCATCCAGATCTGCCTTTGCCATAAAACCTCTTACATCATCGGATTCTATATAAAGCCAGTTTTCATCCACTTCCTTAATTATATAGGCCAGAGAGCCCTTCTTCATACTGCCGATCTGTCTGCTGCCTGTGTCTGTCTCTTCATAGACCGCAGACTCCTCTGCCGTAACTAAGGCATAGTTTTTCTCTATTACCGGATTTTCTGTTGTTCCCAGGTAATCGGTATATGCCTCATTCTCATAGTAAGCAACCTTTGCCTCGGCAAGAATGGCCTCTTCTCTAACATTCTTTTCCTGCTCTCCTGCCTTAGTCAGCATAGCATCATAGATCTCCTGTGCTGTCTTTTCTCCTACCAGGGAAGAAGCCTGAATATAACCTCTTACATCGCCTGACTCAATATAAAGCCAGTCTCCTTTATCCTGCAGAATATAGCAGAGTCCGCCGGCCTCTAAGCTGCCAACCGGATCCGTCTCTGCTGAACAGCTACTGTAAATATTAAGATCTTCTTTTGCAAAAGCAGCCTTTTCTTTTACCTGATAAAAGCGAAAATCAGAGGGATGACTTTCCACATGGGTAATATTCTGTTCCGCCAGGAGTTCTTCATTGGTCTTGGTGGATTCCTGAATGGCCTTCAGCCAGGCTTCATAAGATCCTTCTTCAAGCGCTTTCTCCTCCGCTGCCGCTTCTTCTGCTACAGCAGACGTATCTTTTTCTGCTGCGGTAGAAGAATCGCTTTCTGTCTTAGAAGAGCTGCTGCTATTCTCTGCAGTAGTGCTGCTGCCTCCTTCTTTTGAATCAGTCTGCTCTGTTTCCGTCTTAGACGCTGACGAATCCGTCCTACTATTGTCTGTCTGCTTGGCATCAGTGTCCTCAGCCTTCCCAGTCGTCTGGTCCGCTCCCGTCTGATCTGATCCTGCCTGCTCTGTTCCCTTCTGCTCCGATGCAGAATTGTCCGTCTGCTCTGTATTCCCTGTATTTTCGGAAGAATCATCTCCGACAGTATCTGTCACCGCAGTATTTTCTGTCATTTCTGTTGCCAAAGCAGGAGAAACAGTAGAAAAAGAAAGGGTCAGGCACAGCAAGCCTGCCAATAATTTTCTATGGTACATGTATCTGAAATTCCTTTTTGATCTTTGACTTTGTTTGTTAGTCACAGTAAACTATCATAAATAGTTTATCACTTCTTCTATGAAATGAGAATAAAAAATGCAGGGTTTCACATTTTTTTCACGAATGTATTAGATATACAATATTTGGAAATTCATGTATTGCCATTGGTTAAAGAATGTATTATACTGAATATGTCTCGCAAGAGACAATGGTGCTACCAGGAAACGGTAGGCGGCTGGCCCTTCTTTAATTAAGGAGGGATTGTGAAAAGCCCTCCGACCGGCAAAAGCCGGTAAAGAAAGGAGGGTGATGTGGATATGATCGAATATATATCACTGACAGGATTTGTTCTTGCTGTGTTTGTTTTCGGAATTACTGTCGGAAAACTCGTTGAAAAAATCGAAAGATTCCTCAACGAGAATGAAGATGATAAACATAGATACACACATAAAAACGACCGCCGTTAGTATCCCTCACAAAGATTAAAGCGGAAGTCGTTTTTATCCAAGGGGGCTAGCCGTCTATCGGTAGCACCTTCTTTTCACATACACATCATACCATTAAAAGCGGCTATATTCAAGCCAAAAGCAAAAATATATTGCCATAGGTTACATTTTTCAAGCTATTCATTCTACTTCCTTTCCAAATAAATTTCCTCAGAAATCACTCAAACCCTTTTCAAAAAATCTTCTCTTGAAACTTTACATTCATTTTACAATGCTCCGGTCATACAATTTACATCCTTCTTTTATCCTATATTACTGGCGCATCCTGCGTCTTTATCGAATGAAATCAACAATAGGAAATGAGGTGTATGATGAAGCAGGCGATCATTGATATCGGATCTAACTCTATCCGTCTGACCCTTTATGAAACGGATTCGCAAAGCTTTAAGATTCTTTTTCGGGAAAAACAAATGGCCGGACTGGCCGGCTATGTCGAAGAAGGGGAACTGACCGTAGAGGGAATTGAATGTGCATGTAAGGGGCTTTTGGCTTTTCAGGAAATCCTAACTGCTTTGGAGATTGAAAAGGTTATGGTATTTGCCACTGCCTCTCTTCGAAATATTTCAAACACAGAACAGGCTCTGTCTGTCATTCATGCCGCAACCGGCTATTCCGTTGAAGTGATCAGCGGAGAATCCGAAGCTCTGCTTGGCTACGAAGGTGCCATGCAGGAGATCCGTCTGACCAGCGGTCTTTTTCTGGACATCGGAGGAGCCAGCACAGAGCTTGTCTCCTTTGAAGATGGATGCCCACGGGAGTATGCCAGCTATTCGATCGGCTCTTTAAGCCTCTACCGCCACTGTGTCAAAAAAATCCTGCCGGGTCCTTCTTCTATAAAACGCCTTCAGGAAGAAATCGAAAAGAACCTCGCAATACCAAAGAAGGATCTTAAGCCCACGCCTCTCCTCCTTGGGGTTGGCGGAACCTCGAGAGCCGTGCTGAAGCTTGCGAAATCCTATTTTAAAATTTCAGATGACTGCAGCAGTATTACTGCATCTCAGCTTACTGAGCTCTGTGATTTTCTCTGCAGCGGTAAAAAAGAAGCGATCGATCTGATTTTGAAGCTGGAGGCTGACCGTATCCATACGATCATTCCGGGACTCTTGATCCTGCAGCATATCTTTCAGCTTTTTCAGACTCAGCAGATGGTGGTTTGTAAATATGGTGTCCGGGAGGGTTACTTATGTCAGAGAATACTAAAGAAAAATATCGTTACACGCAAAACCGAGAATTAAGCTGGCTGCGTTTTAACCAGCGTGTGCTGGAGGAGGCGGCAGATCCTGCCGTTCCCGCCTTAGAACGCCTCAAATTCGTTTCTATTTTCTCCAGTAATCTGGATGAATTTTTTATGGTTCGTGTCGGCAGTCTCTTCGACCTTGCCCGGATGACACCGGATGACAAGGACAATAAAAGTGGTTGGACTCCGGCAGAACAGCTGGACCATATCTACCATACCGTTCCCGGTCTTCTGGCCATGAAAAAGCAGATTTATTCCGCTGTCATAGAGGAACTGGCGAAAAGCGGCATCGAAGATGTCCTGCCGGAAAATCTGGATGCCGATGATCTGAAGCTGGTAAACCGTTTCTTTAAGACAGAGCTTCTGCCTATCTTATCCCCCATCCTGATTGGTCCCAATCATCCGGTTCCCCACTTTGTCAACAAGGGGCTCTATGCTTCTGCCCTGCTCGAGGACAAGAAAGGACATAAGGCAGTCGGTATTGTTCCTATGCCGGAAACCCTGCCGCCCCTCCTTCTTCTTTCGGATGAAAAGCGCTTTGTCAGAACAGAGAATATCCTTCTGCGCTGGATGCCTACCTTATTTGAAGCCTATTCCGTAAAGGAAAGTTGTGTGATCTGCGTTACACGTAATGCTGATATCAGCTTTGATGACGAAAAATTCGATGACAATGAGGAAGATTTCCGCCGGCAAATGAAAAAGCTGTTAAAGCAGCGTGACCATCTGGCTGTTGTCCGTCTGGAACTGAGTGCCTCTGTTTCCAAGGAATTCCGGGAAAGTCTTTCCAAGCTGGTTCGTACGGAGACCGATCACATTTTTGTGGATACCTGTCCCTTAAATATGGGATATGTTTTTTCTCTGATCAGACAGCTTCCAAAGGAGATTTCCTCCAGACTGCTCTACCCGGATCACCATCCCCGCTATGTTGTGGATTTAAACCGGGATCGTTCCATGATCAGCCAGGTGCAGCAAAGGGATCGTCTCCTCTTCTATCCTTATGATTCGGTGGAGCCTTTTCTCAAACTTTTGAATGAAGCAGCGGATAATCCCCAGGTGCTTTCCATCAAGATCACTATTTACCGCCTTGCCTCTTCTTCAAAGATTGCCCAGGCTCTTTGCCGGGCAGCAGAAAATGGTAAAGAGGTTCTCGTTCTGATGGAGCTCCGTGCCCGTTTTGATGAGGAAAACAACCTTGCCTGGTCAAAGATGTTAGAGGAATCCGGCTGTCAGGTCATCTATGGTGCAGAGGGCTTTAAATGTCATAGCAAGATCTGTCTGATCACCCTGCGCTCCCACAATAAAACAAGTTATATTACCCAGGTCGGTACCGGTAACTATAATGAAAAGACAAATGCCATGTATACGGATCTGAGTCTGATGACTTCTGATACGGCCATCGGCGAAGATGCTTCTGCCTTCTTCCGAAACATGCTGGTAAACCGTCTGGATGGAGAATATCAGCAGCTTTGTGTTTCTCCCTACGGCATCAAATCCATGCTTCTTCGGGAACTCGATCAGCAGATTGCCCTGGGCAAGGACGGCTATGTCTGCATCAAGGCCAACTCTGTTACCGAGCGCGAAGTGATCAATAAACTGGCAGAGGCCTCCAAGGCCGGTGTTGAGATTCAGCTAATTATCCGAGGTATCTGCTGTGTGCTTCCGGGGATCGCCGGAGAAACGGAAAATATTCACGTGACCAGCATTGTCGGACAGTTTCTGGAGCATGCCAGAATCTACCAGTTCGGAAAAGGAAGCAAGGCCAAATTTTATATTTCCTCTGCTGACCTCATGACCCGAAATCTGAACAGACGAGTAGAAATTGCCTGCCCCGTTCACCAGCCCCACCTCTGCGAGCATCTCAGATGGATCTTAGAGTCTCAGATGCGGGATACAGCTAAAGCCAGCACCATGCTGCCGGACGGCAGCTACTGCAGAAAGCACAGTGCTGTACTTTTTGATTCTCAGGATTATTTTATCCATGAATCTCCTAACCTGCCGGATGAGGCAGAACAAAAGCCTCTCGGACTCCTCCAGCATCTGAAAGCCCTTTTCGGCAGAAAGTAAAGAATTTTATTCTTTCAGAAGAAAGGACTGAGTTTTTCAGAAGAGTATTTTCAGAAGAGGGAAAGGACTGCTGTATTTTCTGATATTTGTGCTATAATTAGAATTTGGAACTTTAAGTTGGGGATTGCGGCCATCTTGCTGCAGCCTTTTGCTGTCAAGCTATTAAATGGAGTGCTTTCCCCGACTGAATCAATAGCATTTCCTGGAGGTTTTATCATGGAAGACAGTATTTCGCAAAATCCAAAGCACATCTTTCGAGGAGAACTTGCCCTGCTCATCGTCATTTTGATGAACAGCTTTGGCGTAGTTCTCATGCTTTATTCCGGATCCGGCATATCCGCTATATCCAGCGTTCCCTACGCCTTTTCTGAGGTCTTTCCTGCCCTTAGTCTCGGGACCTGGACCTATCTTTTTCAGGCACTTCTGATTGCCTCTCTCATGCTGATGAGACGGCGTTTTGTCCTAGAATATCTTTTCAGCTTTGTTGTCGGCTTTGCCTTCAGTATGATGCTTGATTTTTATGAAAGCTGGATTGATCTTCTGCCCTACACCCCTTTTGCGAGAATCTGTTATTTCGTGATCAGCTATCTTATGATCTCACTCGGCATTGCCCTGTCCAACCGCTGCGGACTGCCGATCATTCCTACGGATCTCTTTCCCAGAGAACTGTCCGCGATCAAAAATTTCAAGTATTCCCGCGTCAAGATTTCCTTTGATGTGATCTGTCTTGCAACAACAGCCCTGATTACCTTCATCGGTCTTCATCATGTGAAGGGTCTTGGCATCGGTACGGTTGTCGCCGCCTTCACCATGGGAAAATGCATCGGCTGGGTTGGCGAAAGGCTGGACCGGCATTTCACCTGGAAGGTCGGACAAAGATGGAGATTTGCACAGTAGTGCAGAATCAGGGTTATAGGACAAAACGTGTTGATGAAAACCGGATCTAAAACAAAGAATTCGAGTCGATAAGCAGGTCTTCTAATGAC
>CAVHNP010000056.1:0-15649 GCA_963637505.1 Prevotella sp. CAG:279 | reverse complement strand
AATGATTCTTTACAATAATTCCATTTTTTACTAAAAACAAATACTATCAACTTTTTCAAATTTATTAATAAAGAGAGGTAATAATTATGTCAGATAACAAAGTGAAATTAGCAGCAGATAATTTAAATGATGTTCTGGGTGGTCTTAATGTAGTAAGTTTTGGTGAGGATCAGTATCTTACAAAGTATTATGATGGCGATACACGATATTATTTTGATGATATAAATGCAGTCGGTGAATTTTATATGGCAAATGTAGATACTTCTATTAAAGATATCGGTGCACGCGAAGATAAAGTAGTTGCTCAGATGCTTGATGCAGGACTTGTTCGCTTAGAAAAGTAAATTCAAGGAATTTTCAAAAAGGACTTTGCCTTCCGCAAAGTCCTTTTTTACGTAATAGGAGTTTTATTATGTCCCTTAGCTTACAAGAATTATTTGATCTTCAGCATTTTGAAGAAAATCCCAGACTACAGGCGCTGATCGACGACACTTTGAAGAGATACGGCATGTCTGACAGGGTTTCTCTGGCAGAGCATGACCTTTCCCAGCTCTATGCCGCAGGGGATCCCTATTCTTCTGCTGCCTCTCAGCCTGCCCAGGATGCTAAGTCCATGTCTCCTGCTGCTTCCGCCGATTTATTCCCTCAGAAGGAGTCTCTTTGATGGAAAGTCTTTGTCTGGAAAAAATCTATCAGGACTATTACCCTAAGGTCTGCCGCTTTGTCTTGAAGAAGGTTGCGGACAGCGAGACCAGCGAGGATCTCGTTTCTGATATCTTTGTCAAAGTTGCGGCCAATCTTGACCGCTACGACCGGGAAAAAGCCTCCCTTTCTACCTGGATCTATACAATCAGTAACAATACCCTTCTGGATTATTACCGCAGCCGTAAAATTCACAGTGAACTTCCCGATGAGAACGGAGAAGAAGGACGAATGCCGGAGAGCCTGGTAGATGCTTCTCCTTTGGATTCCGGCCTTCTGGCGAATGAGGCCTTAGAAGGTCTCACCATTGCCTTAGAAGCTCTGCCCCGGCGCTCTCGGGATCTGATCATTCTTCACTATTATGAGGGACTCAGCCTGAAGGAGATTGCCCTGAAGCTCGGCATGTCTTATGCCAATGTGAAGCTAGTTCATAAGAAGGCACTCGCCCAGCTGAGGGCGGAGATGGATGCTTAAAATCAGTTTTTTAAGCATCCGATTGGCACGACATATACACCATCCTGGCGGCGGTAAGCATAATCGCCTGTACCGGTTAACACCATTAAAAATGACGGTGCATTCATTTTATCTGTGTCAATCTTTTCTTCCATCTTCTTTAGGCTTCCTGCACCTTCTTCAATGAGTTTACTCCCACCTAGCTTGATCTCAATTAATCCATACTTTCCGTTCTTCAAATGAACAACAGCATCGCATTCCTGTCCCTCTTTATCCCGATAATGGTAGACCTCACCATTTAATGCATCCGCAAAGACTCGTAGATCACGAATACAAAGAGTCTCAAAGAGGAAGCCAAAGGTCTTAAGGTCACTGATCAGATCCTTTGGCCCGATGCCAAGTGCCGCAACAGCAATAGAAGGATCTATATAGTATCTTGTATCCGAGGATCGAATGGCTGTCTTTGAACGCAGATTTGGATTCCATGCAGGCATATCTTCCACGACAAATATTTTTCGAAGTGCATTTACATATGCAGCTACCGTTTCTTCACTGATCGACCCTTCATCGCTTGCTGCAATATCCTGCGCAAGCACAGTATTAGGGATTTGACCACCTTGATTTCTGGCATAGGAACGCATTAGTCTTTTTACCCGCTCCGGATTCTTTTGTATATTATCTGCCCGGTTAATATCGGAACGGACTACAGCATCATAGTAATCCATCGCCTGATCCAAGGCTATTTCATCACGCATATCCACTGCCTGTGGCCACCCGCCACGGCAAACAAGAAAAGCCAAACGGTCAATATCAAGATAGGAGGCACCATCAATTTCATTTATGCCGTCAAACAAGTCTTTCAAGCTTACTTCCCCGGTCGAATCACCGGACTCAAACAGGCTCATCGGCCGCATAGTCAGCCATGTAAACCGGCCTGTACCGGAATGCATTATTTCCTTTGTATCAGCAGGAACGGCAGAACCTGTAAGTACAAACTGTCCCAATTCTCCACGATGATCAACTTCAAAGCGAATCGTATCCCATAGCTTTGGAGCAAGCTGCCATTCATCGATCAGCCTTGGCGTTTCTCCCTTCAGCAATCGTCTGGGATTCAGCTCAGACATAGCCAAATTCTGTTCCATCTTCTCCGGATCATCCATATATAAAACGCTGGCGGCAATCTGTTCTGCAGTGGTCGTCTTTCCACACCACCTAGGCCCTTCAATCAGAACAGCCCCTTTTCCCTCCAGCTTTCTTGCCAGTATATCATCGGCAATTCTTTTCCTGTAATTCTTCATTCTGAACACCTCATCTTCTTTCAACGGTGTCTATATTGTAAACTTGAATTATGCATGTGGCAATATTTTTCCGACGATTGGCGAGATATTTTTCCGACGATTGGCGAAATATTTTTCCGATGATTGGCGAAAAGCTTTGTTTACCGATTCAGCTCCCCAATCTCATACTGCCATCTCGCTTCCTGCTCCAGATCCTTCCAGACAAAAACTCCATCCTCCAGAATCATATAGCCCCGCCAGCTGTTCTCCTTCGGAATGGAAACAGAGCCCGGATTCAAATAGAGGTTCTCTTCTCCGAATGCGATCCTGGCCGGCACATGGGTATGTCCGTGCAGGAGAATATCCCCTTTCTGAAGCGGTGGCAGATGTTTCATATTAAAGACATGTCCGTGTGTCGCATAGATCAGCCTGTCCTTTACCGGAAGGATGGCATATTCTGCCATGATCGGAAATTCCAGGACCATCTGATCCACCTCTGCCTCACAGTTTCCTCTGACACAAAAGATCTTATCTCTTAAGCCATTCAGCATGGTGATCACTTCCTTGGGGGCATACTCCTCGGGAAGGTCATTTCTCGGTCCATGATAGAGAAGATCTCCCAAAAGAAGCAAACGGTCTGCCCTTTCTTTCTCGAAAGCACCCAGAAGTTTTCTGCAATAAAAAGCCGATCCATGTAGATCGGAAGCGATCATCAATTTCATTTTTTCTCTCTTTTCTTTAACTCTCTTTTGTTTTCTTTACTTTTGCGTTTTTATGCTCTTTTCCTCTGCTTTAAAGCGGGCAGGTCATCTGTCTTTTCATCCGACCTACTGAATATAAACCGTATCCATCCTTCTAAAGCCTCTCACCAGCTTCATGATTCCGGTATAAACAAGGCCGATACAATAGAGCAAAGTTACCAGTCGAAGGGAATCCAGAAAAAAGAGGCCGCTTGCCGCCAGAAAAAGCTCTAGGCAGCCTCCTGCCAGAGTCACTTCCCAAATCGGCGCATCCAGCCTTCTGGCCTCAAGGGATCTCAGAATATCCACTGCTGCATTAAATAGATTCACTCCGATCAGATAGAGCATAATATAGCGGGGATGAATATCCGCCGTTGACAGGGTCAGGGTAATCATTCCCAGATCCAGAATGACCACGCCCTGAAAAAGGGTTCTCCAGCCTCCGACCATATGTCTGGCCATCGTAAAATAATAATACAGCTGCCGAATGCCCCCTAGGACCAGGGATATGGTCAGAAGAGCCAGCACCAGATAATAGCCTTCTTTTCCCTGGTAGATCATGGCCGCACTGACCAGAAGCAGGGCGATACCGGTTAATGCACTTGTTATCCTCTGTATCCTACTCATCCAATTCCTCTTTTACCGAATCCATAATAGAATTCAAAAAATCCACCGCCCGCTCAAAGCCGCTCAGATTCAGTCCGATAGACTTTCCTGCCAGCCTGTTTCCGGAACGGTATATTTTCTCCGTTACCATACTTTTCTGCAGAAGGGCTGCCAGAATGAAACGCCCCAAAAAGGTCTCATTCTTTTTACCTTCCTCCGCCTGAATATATTCCTCCTGCCATTTTTCCAGATCAAAGGCAGGGATTTCACAGCCGGAGAGTTTCTCTCCAAAGGTCTTCCATTCCTCTGAAGAATCAATCTGCCTTTTTTCCAGGATCTCTTTGATCTCCTCCCGGTACGGCAGTAGCTTTTCTTCTTCATAGGTATCTCTCTCAAAGTCCGGATAGCTGCCATGTAAGTAGCCCAGAGCATAGGTCATCTGGGCAAAGGCCTGATAATAATCCGCCGGATTATCCTTCCGAATTTCTCCGTATCCTCCCCAGGCAGGCAGATATTTGTATCTGGCATAGCTGTAATCCGGCAAATGCCCTGCCCTGCCATGCCCCAGATTCATGACGGAGTTCTCGCTGCTCTGGTAAACGGTATTGATGTATTTGCCCTTTTCCGGATCATCCTTGCCTTTTACGCTGTGTTTCCAGCTGACTCTTCTCTCCTGAACCCCCTCCCCCTCCGGGATCAACTCTCTGAAATTAAAATCCGTATTATTAATAACCAGAGAAGGTGTTCCGGCAAAATAGCGGTGTGCCCAGGTATCTGCCAGCACATGCATGGCCAGACCTGCTGCCTGCAGACTTCTTCCCCTGGCCAGTCTGACCGTGTTCTCTAGCAATTCTCCG
Source organism: Prevotella sp. CAG:279 (assembly GCA_963637505.1). Lineage (GTDB taxonomy): Bacteria > Bacillota > Clostridia > Lachnospirales > Lachnospiraceae > RUG14243. The sequence goes on along the minus strand of CAVHNP010000056.1, from coordinate 11,014 downwards.
TTCGGATTGCAGATCAGGCGATATTTATTTTTGTACTTTTTCCTGCCTTTTTTCACCTTGGCATAGAGATCATAGGGCAGAAAATGAAAAGAAGCCCAGATCCTTGTTATATCCTGCAGTCCTGCCCTGTCGGTGATGGCATCCATCATTTCCAGCTGCAGCTGCGTCGTTGCCGCCGTTTTCGGACCGCCGATCTTGGCCAGGAAGGGTCTGGAGCAATGATCTACCAGCTGGGCACTGTAGCAGATTTCCAGGCTTTCCTCATGGGAATATCCTGCCAGATAGGCCGCACTGTAGGTCGCATAATAATGAAAATCCTCTTGCATGATTTCTTAACTTCCCATCTCATTCATTCTTTCTTGGCTTCCGATCTTCTTTTTGATCCTTCTGACATTAATTACAGAAATCAGCATCTGCAGCAGAGTCAGAGAAGAAGTTGTTTCTACCAGGATTGTCGTAATGGAGGTCAAAAGACTGATATCCCTCTGCAGAAACATAAAGCTTCCCACCACGCCAAAGACTGTAAAAAAGAGCATGGCAAAAGCTACCACAATATAGGTAGACTTTTTTCGTTTTCCCCTCGACTCGGAGATCGCAGTCAGACCTACATACAAACGCAGAACCACATCCAAAATCAGAATAAAAAAGACCATACCATAGGCCAGGTTCCGAAGCACAGGTGCATTCTGGTACTGGGAAAAATAGCTGTTCAGTGTTCCTTTATACAGGACAATGGACATGATCGACTTAATCAAAGACCACACTCCAAAGAAGATCACACCACTGCCGCAGATCGACAGCAGGGTTTCATTTTTCTTAAGCCGGATCAGCTGAGGATCCGTATTTAAATATTCTGTAATTTCTTTACTCATACTGTTTATTTTAGCACTTTTCCGCTCTTATAAGCTATTGTACTTTTCTTTTTTGTATGCTATATTAAGCACATAAAAAAGGGAAAGTCAGAATCATACGGCCTACCCTCAAATTATTTATCTATTGCTTTTACAGCAACAGCCGTCAACTATTGGGAGTAGTTGGCGGCTATTTTCTTCCCTTGTAAATCTCATAAATAAGACTTGCAAGGGCAGCCAATAAAATACCTAATTGGATCAAATCCGAATACGTAAGGTACATTGGCATCGCCCTCCCTTCTTTCGTCCGGAGGGTTAGCCCCTCCGATGAAGGAGGGTAGGCCGCCTTTATATGCTCTGACTTTCCGTGGTGTCAGTATATCATTATATTATGATATGTTCTATTGGAATTATTTACAAAATGGCGGAACCACCAAGCCAATCTGGCTTGGTGGTTCCTTTTGAGAAAGTATGATTTTGGCCGGGCATATAGCCCTCTGGTTAGCTTAGTAATTATTTCTGATACCTTTTCTTCTTGTAGATCAGGGCTGCTACGCCTCCGCTTCCAAGAAGAAGCATTGCCATCCAAAGCTGCATCTGCTCTGCATCCCCTGTCTTCGGGCTTGCTTTTGCAACTGCTACCGGTAAGCTTGTCTTTGCTACTGCTGCATTTGCTGCCGGTGTTTCTTTGGCGATCAGTATTGGCTCTGTCTTTGTTTCTTTCTTTGTTTCAGTCTTTACTTCGGTTTTCGTTTTTTCTGTTACCGTCACTTCCGTTTCGGTTTTTGGAACGATCTTAGTTTCCTCTTCTGTCTCAGGTTTAGGATCCTCTGTCTCCGGTTCCGGTGTTGGATCCGGATCTGGATTCGGATCCGGCTTAGCTATGATGCTTTCCTTGCTATAGCTATTCATAACAGCAAGAGATAAGTTCTGTCCTCCCTCTACAACCTCAAAACGATCATTCGGAAGTAATTCATTATTCAGATAAATCCTGCTGTCACACTGATAAGAATCCAGTGCCTGGCCGCTTTCTTCGATCACATAGCTACCTGTATCCAGATAAATATTCAAATAGAAGGTATCGCCATTTGCAGTAACGGTATTTTCCCAAACCGGCTTCTCTGACTTATTACCATTTTCATCTAAAGCATAGATGCGAATGGTCGGATTCGGATAAGCTGCATCCTCTCCTAAGCCTTCAGCTTCTTTTTTGATGTTTACAGCTGACTTGTCACTCAACTTGGTATTGATAAAGGTTGCAACCGGAATGTCTCCGTCTTCCTTTAAAACAACTGTATAATTGAAGCTATAATTCTGAGTCTTTTCTCCATCAATAGCGTAAATCGCATATCCGGGCTTCTCCTGCTCTGTAATGGTATAAGAGCCGGCCGGCAGATCCGTAAGGGTTGTGGTACTTCCACCTGCGACTTCTACTACCTTTTCATAGTCTACGTCATTTCCGTTAACGTAAAAGGTAAAAACAGTATCGTCGTCCTCGATCGTATCTCCCTTTTCATCTATGATCTGCTTTTCTATTCCAAGCTTGCCCTTGGTAATGAGTACGTCAGTAGCGTCCTTGGTAAGATAAAGATCCAGGCCTGTCGGTGTTCCGCTTACTCCCTCACTTCTCATTCCTTTGCCGCCGGTACACTCCTGTACACCGCCATACTTCATATCGAAGTCTGTATAATAATAGCTGACGCCATTAATCGTGATCGTAGGAAGAATTTCCTTCAATGCATCTGGAACGGACTCAAAAAGGATACGTGCCTTTACATATACATTGTTCATGTAAAATCCATTATCTACCCAGCTGATTGATGACGGACTCAGGTCTTTAACCTTAATATCGTACTCGTATTTTTTATCTTCTGTTCTCTCGGTTACCGTGTATTTGGAATAGTCATAAGTCGTATCGCCAACTGTTACAACGATGCTATCAGACTGAAGATATCCATCCAAGCTGTGGGAAACACCATCCACTTTTACGTTATACTGGGCATTCACCTTTACATCCACATGATCATATCTGCTGCCATGCGAATTATCTGCTCGCGACTTATCCACTCCGAGAATCTGGGGCTCTTCCTCCTGCACCGGAAATGTATTTATAATTTCTTCAATTCCTTCTGACTTTTTTGCTGACTTCAGAAGTGTATTTTTCTCTTCCGGCTGAGCATCCGACGGAATCTCCTTTGTCTCCTCGATATGACCTTCTATCTGAGTATCCTTCTGTTCCTCGCTCTGGCCTTCTTCCTGAGCATCTTTCTGCTCTTCACTCTGGTCTTCTGCCTGAGCGTCTTTCTGCTCTTCACTCTGGTCTTCTATCTGAGTCTCTTTCTCTTCCTCAGCCTGGCCTTCTATCTGAGCTTCTTTCTCTTCTTCACTCTGGCCTTCTATCTGAGTCTCTTTCTCTTCCTCACTCTGACCTTCTGCTTGAGTTTCTTCTTTTCCATCTGAACTCAGCTGAAAGACTCCTTCCTCTATGCCGGATTCTTCCGCCTGCTTACTCACAGTCTGGTTTTCTGTCTGGCCTTCTGCCTGAACCTCTTCAGCAGATGCCGTCACAGGAGAAAGCAGAAATCCCATCGAGAAACAGACCGACATGGTCATCAGCAATTTCCTGATTTTTTCATTTTTCATACACAGCTCCCTTCTTCAGGCGCCTCCTGATGTTTACCTCATTTTTTCCTCCCCCCGTATTCATCTTACATCGCCTTCTTTTTTCCTTATGCAGGTCATTTTTTTCTGACTTTAGGAACTCTTTTCCCTCAAACTGACCTGTATCTTTCTATGTTTTTTCTCTTGTTTTTGTCTCTTTTGTATAGTTTTACTTTATCCTATTTGTTCATTTTAAACAATGTACCCAACTTCACCAAAAAGTGCCTTTTTGCTTTCGCCCGACGGCTCTTTTTAGCTTGCAAAAGTGCCTGTTCGCGATATAGCACATAGTATATTGATAAAATCAAACAAAAGGCTGAGAATGATTCTGCCAGTTACAGAATTGTTGCAAATTTCTCATACAGATCCATTATCGTACTGTCGGGATGATGAAGCCCGGCCATAAAAGCCGAGATGTTCTGCCTAGGATCAAAAACCGTTGGGAAGCCCTCAGTGCTTAGCAAGAGGCACATGGTACATGTGTCTCGAGCTTAGCACTGCTAGGAGCTTCCCTCGAGCGAGAGCGTGTTTTAGATCCGGCAGAAACATTCTCGGCTTTTTGCACGGTTTTCATCAACACTTTTTGTCCTATAACTCGCCTTTTATGGCATAGCTATCCATAGCTCTGTTTGTAGGGAAAAAGAAACCCCGTCGCAACTGCGACGGGGTTTCCTGGTACAAATATAAAATGAAATTATAATGGAGTTTTTTCTTATGAGAACTATGGTTTTTGACTTATTTCTTATGCCGGATAGAATCCGCTCGGTGCATCATTCAGATTGATCATGATATTCTTTGTCTGGCTGTATGCATCCAGAATTGCTTTATCATTCTCACGGCCGATACCGGACTGCTTGTAGCCACCGAAAGGAGCGCCCTCTGGGATCTGGTTGTAAGTATTTACCCACATACGTCCTGTTTCAATATTTCTTGCTACACGAAGGGCACGGTGAATATCCTTGCTCCATACAGCTCCGCCAAGACCGTAAGTAGAATCATTTGCCATAGCGACAACTTCATCCTCTGTCTTAAACTTGATTACAACAGCTACCGGTCCAAAAATTTCTTCCTGTGCTACACGCATGTCATTGGTAACATTTGTGATCAGAGTCGGCTGAACAAAGCTTCCCTTATCACAACCGTTTTCTGTATAGTAGTCACCGCCTACTGCAATGGTAGCGCCTTCTTCCTTTGCGATCTGTACGTAGGAAAGGATCTTCTCTGCCTGCTTCTTGTTGATCTGTGCACCCATCTGAGTATTCGGATCCAGCGGATCACCAACCTTAACTTTACCAAAGGCTTTTACTAATTCTGCAACGAATTTATCGTAGATATCTTCCTGAACAAAGACTCTGGAGCCTGCGCAGCATACCTGGCCCTGATTGAAGAGAATACCAAGCTGTACACCATCGATTGCAGCTTCCCAGTTGCAGTCATCAAAGATGATGTTAGCGCTCTTTCCACCAAGCTCAAGAGTAGCCGGAATCAGCTTATTTGCTGCTGCGATTGCAACGTCCTTACCGATCTCAGTAGAACCTGTGAAGGCAAGTTTGCAAAGATCCGGATGATCAAGCAGATACTGGCCGGATTTTCCGCCTGAGCCTGTGATCAGATTCAGCACACCTGCCGGAAGGAGATCCTGAATCAGCTCCGTAAATACCAGCATGCTGAGAGAAGTGGTAGATGACGGCTTAAATACGATACAGTCACCTGCTGCAATGGCCGGAGCCAACTTCCATGCTGCCATCAGGAAGGGGAAGTTCCATGGAACGATCTGGCCTACAACACCGATCGGCTCTCTCAGAACTAAGCTCATCATTCCTCCGTCAAGGATAGATGCAACACCTTCATCTGTACGGATCAGGCTTGCATAATAGTGGAAGTGACGTACAGAATAAGGAACGTCGATTGCCATGGTCTCACGGATCGGTTTTCCGTTATCCATTGTCTCTACCTTAGCCAGCAGTTCCATATTCTCCTCGATACGATCACCGATCTTATCCAGGATGTCTGCACGCTCTTCCTTGGTTGTCTTCTTCCACTCCGGAAATGCCTTCCATGCTGCTGCTACTGCGGCATCAACGTCTTCCTTAGTTGCCTGTGCACACTGTGCAAGTATTTCTCCGTTTGCCGGATTGGTGCTGGTATAAACGGCACCGTCTGAAGCGGAACGCCACTCGCCTCCAATGTATAATCCATAACTGTCTTTCAGTAATTTTTCACTCATGTTGAACGCCTCCTGTTTTTTTGTTTGTTATCCTATTTTCTAAAGGTAAAGCAGCCGCTGAACTATTTTATAAGGAAAGGAAAATGTATCAGTGCTTTTGTTTGTTAGCTACTTTACTTTTAACTGCGCTTATATTACAATGCATTCTGATATCTTAAAAGCACCAAAAATATTTTAATATAGGGAACCAGTTTTATGTTACTTTACGATTTTGAAAAAAGGGGAAAACAGTCAAAATACGATTATCTTTATCAATGTCTGAAGGATGACATCCTGAAGGGAAAGCTTGCCGAAGGACAGAAAATGCCCTCAAAACGCCAGCTCGCCGATGCAAATCATATTAGTGTACGAACTGTTATGAATGCCTATGAGCAGCTGATCGTGGAGGGGTATTTGGAATCCCGAGAAAGAAGCGGCTACTATGTGGTATCCAACTTTTCTCCGCAATTAAGATACCAGAGAGTGGACATTCCCCTCACTTCCCGAGAAAAAGAGGAAGAATGGGTTGTCGATTTTGCTGCCAACACAACCGTATATGAAAAGTTTCCCTTTTCCATGTGGACCAAGGTCATGCGGCAGGTTCTGGGAGACTATCATCTTGACCTGATGAAGAGGGGAGATTTTCTGGGAAGCCCGGAGCTCCGCTATGAAATCGCCAAGCATCTCTACTACAACCGTGGGATCATGGTCTCTCCCGATTGTATCGTCATCGGAACCGGCATTGAATACCTTTATTCCAAGCTGATTTCCCTTCTCCCGGAAAATGCAGTCTATGCCGTTGAAAATCCGGGCTACCGAAAGATTCGCCTGATTTATGATGATCTGAAAGTAAAATGGGCCTCGATCTCCATGGCAAAGGACGGTATTCATATGGGCAGTCTAAGAGAAAGCGGGGCAAGCGTCGTCCATACCAGCCCGGAGCATCATTATCCCTTAGGAACGGTTATGTCTGCCAGACGCCGCCAGGAGCTTTTGAAATGGCTGGAGGAATCTCCGGAGCATTATATTATTGAAGATGATTATGACTGTGAATTCCGTTATAGCGGACATTTGATTCCAGCCCTCTACGGCCTGGATTCCAGCCAGAGGGTTATTTATATGAATACCTTCAGTAAAACCCTGAGTCCGGGCATTCGGATCGCTTACATGGTATTACCGCCCAAGCTGCTGGAAGACTATGTGAATAGTGCCAATTTCTTTTCCAACACTTCCTCCAATCTGGAGCAGTATACCCTTGCCGCCTTTTTACGAGATGGCTACTATGACCGCCATCTGAACCGTATGCGACGCTATTATCTCAGCCAGGGCGAGCAGCTGACAAAGGTTCTTCAGATGACCTACTCTCTCCCGATCGAGGAGATCTACGGCATGAAGACAGGAACCCATCTGCTGGTCCGCCTGAATACCGATCTCCCGGATGAGGAGATCAAGAAAAGGGCTCGTGAAAAGGGCATTAATCTCTGCTGCCTTTCCGAATTCTGCGTAGGTGAAAAAGAAACCTACAGCCATACTCTGGTTCTCAATTATTCCAGTCTGAATGAGAATCAGATGCTGCAGGCGGCATCCCTGCTGGGGGAGATTTTTACGGATTAAGGCCAAAGAATCGCCTGCAGGGATGATGATATGTTTTATTGGCTACGCCATAAAGGCCGAGATGTTCTGCCCAGGATCAAAAACCGTTGGAACTCCGGCGCCATTTTAAATCGTGCTTTGCACGATGGCGCCTCGCGTGCATCGCATCGCTAGGGCGATACGATATAGAGCGAAAGCGTGTTTTAGATCCGGCAGAATCATTCTCGGCCTATGATTTTTCACTTCATGATTTTTTTATACCCAGCTCCCTACTGAGCGGAAAAGCTGATGGAATCAGAATCAGCGATCGTTTCAAATGTGCTGGCATTGTAAATATGGAATTTCAATTCTACGTCATCAATGGATTCTATTCCATTATCCTCCAGGTCTGTTGACAGAATGGTAATATCCGCAATATCCTTCTTTCCATCATAAACAGTCGTCGAGAAAAGCGGATCCATCATAAATCCGTTAATGGACATATCGTCAACCGAAATACCTACATTTGTTCCGGATGTATTCTCAATGTATAAGAGAATTGCTGTTCCCCAGAAGGAATTCTCATCCACGGTTTTTCCGACAATTCTGATACCGCCTTCATTATAGAGCTCTGTACCTTCGTCATTTGCCGTAGTATCCATATTGGCATATTCAGATGTCTGAATCTGTGCATACTCATTTTGGAAAAGATTATTAAAGCTGCTATCATAGGCATGGAAGTACATTTCAATCTCTCCCACTGTATCGATACCGGCTGCTTTTAACTCAGAAGAATAAAGATACATGGTCTCATTTGCCTTCTTCCCGGCTGCTATCTCCGAATAGAAGAGATCATCGATCATATAGCCGTTTACGATCAACGCATCACAGCCAATTGTATAATCTGTATCTGAATTATTCTCAATCAATAAGGCAATTCCGTCACCCCAGATGCTATCTGTAGTGTATTCTGTTGCCGTAATCTTGATTCCGTCCCGATCCAGCAGAACGGTTTCCTCAATACTCGGTAATGCTGCCGAACTATTCTCGCTCGCTGCTGTTGAATCCTCTGTTTTTTCTTCTGTTGTTGCTGTCTCTGTACTGTTATCCGAGGATACAACCTCCTTTTTCTCCGAGCTTGACGAGCCACTTCCCACCGCCATCAGGGCAAAGAGTGCCAAGACTACCACAAGAGCCAGCACTTTAACTTTTTTCTTCATACTTTTCCTCCTCTTGTATTGTTGCTTTTATAATAAAAACAGCAAGCAACTCCACCAGAATTTCCGCAAGGATATCATATGAATCAAAAGTTCCGGGGACAATTGCCATAAGCTGAAGGACTTCCATCAGTGCAGAAAAGCCTGCTGCCAGAAGAAAGCTCTTACTCAGCCCTGCTGTCTTATCATCAAACACAAAAAATAAAACGTAGACTAAGGCATATCCCCATAACATGTCGAGCAGATAATTCCGCAAGAAGGCGGTCAGCCAAAAGCGCTTTGTCATGACAGTCAGGTGAATGCCTCCGCCGATCCATGTATCCATCTGTTTCACAAAGATCACATCCGGCGATATGAAATAATAAATCAAGCCTCCTATCAGTAAGGGAGCCAGAATATTAAGAATCAGAAAATTCTTTTTCTCTTTCAAAGGATCAACTTCTCACATTTTCAGATTACGTTTTATTTATATCACAAGAGTTTCTCTCCCGTTGCCCCCGTGGCGGTGGGAACTTTTTACCACTTTAATCCTGCAGGCCGCTTGTTCTTAGGGTCTCCATCCCCTTTTGCTTCAGCAGGCTATTTACTTCGATGATTCCTCCCGGTCTTTCATTAAAAATGATCATCAGCAAGGCATCCCTCGGTATCTTTGCATACAGTTCCGGCATTTCGTATTTTCTTAAGGCTCTTTGCGTTTCCTCAAGCGTCAGCTCCGCGGCATAGCAGATTCGTAAAATAATATCTCTCTGTCTGGTATGTTTTTCTCCTGACAGCAATTTATAGCCATATCGTTCCGGAATATCCGCCTTCAGAAAAACAGTCTGCTGGGTAATTTTCTTTTTCGCCAGCAGATCTTTTATGTAGACCGAGAAGGAAGCCTGATCCAGATTCAGGCTATCTTTATTCTCTTTGCAGTATTTTTCAAATTCGGATAAATGAGTTTTCCCTAATATATCCACCAATTCTTTTGTCTTGATTTCGCTCATATTTTCCCCTGTCTACTGTATTAAGGTCTCACACCAGGCATTCTCTTCATCGTATCCATCATATCGCTTTACGATATGATATAATTTAATCTAACAACGAATGAAAGGACTGCTATCGTGGATTTATCTCATCGTCTTGCTATCTCATACTACAAAACGATCGCTACTCTTAATGAGTCTCATCATGTTTTTTTAGTTCAGCATGCATCTTCCAAAAAGATCTTTATTAAGAAAATACTGGATGTCTACAATCTCGATGTCTATCGGAATTTGTACCGGCATCCTATTCCCGGCACGCCCCGCCTGATCGAGTATTGTGAGGAAAAGGGCAAATTATATCTTATCGAGGAATACATTTCCGGAGACAGCCTGTCTGATAAGCTTCTGGCTCACGAGATCAATAGTCAGGATGCCTTGAGCTATGCTCTGGATTTGTGCGATATTCTCGAACAATTACACGCTTTCAATCCGCCTGTGATTCACCGTGACATCAAGCCTTCCAATATCATCATTAGCAGCTATAATCGAGCCCTTCTCCTTGACTTTAATGCCGCCAAACAGTTCTCTTCCGACGAAGAGCAAGACACCGTTTTACTCGGCACACAAGGCTATGCAGCTCCCGAACAGTATGGCTTCGGTTCTTCCTCCCCGCAAACGGATATTTACTCTTTGGGTATTGTGATCAGGGAAATGCTTACCGCCTGCCCTGACACATCAAAGAAATTGGAAGAGATTGCGAACCGATGCAGTCAGCTAAGTCCCAAAGAGCGCTACTCTTCTATTCAGGACGTAAAAGAAGCCTTGCTATCCTCTGCAAAGCAGGAAGAAGATACTTCGCTCCAGGCCAAAGGCTCCCTTCCTTCCCTTTTACCGCCTGGCTACAGAAGTCATACTCCTTGGAAAATGTTTCTTTCCAGCCTGGTTTATATTTTTGTTTTCCTGATCAGTTTCACCCTGGAGCCCCAAAATACAACCGGGACTGCTCTCTGGCTGGAGCGGGTTTTCTTTCTGGCTATCATGCTATCCGTGATTTTTGGAGCTTTTAATTATCTCAACATCCAGAATCTGATGCCACTCTGCCAAAGCAAGAATCGACGCTTGGTCAGATACCTTGGGATTGCCCTTCTGGACTTCATTCTTGTCTTTGTCCTGCTGAGTGTACTTTTTCTTATTGAAAAGCTGGTGCGTCACGTTGTATAGGCCGTAGCAATGCTGAAGCGAAAAATCTGCTCTCCTGAGCAAATCATAGCATGAAAAAGTTGCAAAAGTTGCCACCGCCAAGGTGGCAACTCTTTTCATCAACACATTTTGTCCTATAACTCTATTTTTGCAAATAAAAAAACACCGAACCCTCTCTCCTAAGGTTTCGATGCTTCTACTTCGTGAGACACGGGGGATTCGAACCCCCGACAACCTGATTAAAAGTCAGGTGCTCTACCAACTGAGCTAGTGTCCCATGTTAAACTGGGCTAGTTGGATTCGAACCAACGAATGCAGGAATCAAAATCCTGTGCCTTACCG